>CADCQC010000287.1 GCA_902803455.1 uncultured Prevotellaceae bacterium | reverse complement strand
GAAGCGGCATCCAGTTCATCGTCGACGGTGCCGATCCCAATATGGCCCAGCAATGGACCAATTATGCCATGGGCGTGCTCACCAATATGTCGGGCAGCTTGGTCAACTCCAAGATGCTTTACAATCCGCAGATGAAGTCGGCCTACAACTTCGTGCCTGCCATTATGGGTATGCTGCTCATGCTCGTCTGTGCGATGATGACCTCCATCTCTATCGTGCGTGAGAAAGAGAGGGGCACGATGGAGGTGTTGCTCGTCTCGCCCGTGAAACCCTTGATGATCATCATTGCCAAGGCCATCCCCTATCTGGTGCTCGCTTTCGTCATCCTCACCACCATCCTGCTGATGGGTCACTTTGTGCTCGGTGTGCCCATGCACGGGTCCATCATCTGGATCTATGTCGTAAGTACCATCTATATCCTCCTTGCCCTCTCGTTGGGCTTGCTCATCTCCAACATTGCCACCAGCCAACTCATGGCGCTGCTTCTGTCGGCCATGGTGCTGCTGGTACCCATCATCATGCTCTCAGGCATGTTGTTCCCCGTGGAGTCGATGCCCAAAATCTTGCAATGGATCTCTGCCGTCGTTCCGCCACGCTATTATATTGAAGCCATGCGCAAACTCATGATCATGGGTGTCGGTCTGGGAGAGGTGATGCGTGAGGTGCTCATCCTCTCAGGGTTCACAATGGTGTTGCTGGTCGTCTCGCTGGCCAAGTTCAATAAACGTCTCGAATAACCTATGACACTGAAATATCTCATCCAGAAAGAATTCCTGCAGATACGCCGCAACGCCTTCTTGCCACGGCTCATCATCGTGTTTCCCATCATGATGATGTGTGTGATGCCGTGGGTGATGAACATGGAGATAAAAAACATCGTGGTCGACGTGGTGGACAACGACCGCTCCACTTGTTCACGACAACTCATCCATCGCATCGAGGCATCCAACTATTTTATCTTCAACGGCCAGAAACCCACATATCAGACGGCACTCAAGGAGATTGAGAAGAGCAAGGCAGACGTGGTGCTGGTCATCCCGCCTCACTATGAACGTGATTTGATACAGGGCCGACAACCGCAAGTGCTCGTCGCCGCCAATGCGGTGAACGGCACGAAAGGGGCGATGGGCAGTGCCTACCTGTCACAAATAGTGACAGCAAATGTCAACCCTTCTATAACCGCCATTCAGTCGAAGGTTTCCACCCTTTTCCTCTACAACAAGCATCTTAATTATAAGGTCTTCATGATACCAGCTCTTTTCGCCATTGTGATGATGATGATGTGCGGGTTTTTGCCCACCCTCAACATCGTGGGTGAGAAAGAGGCTGGCACCATCGAACAGATCAATGTCACACCCGTATCGAAATGGGCTTTCATCCTGGCAAAACTCATACCTTACTGGCTCATCGCTCTCTTCATCGTTACCGTCTGCCTGTTACTCGCTTGGGGCATCTACGGTATCACCTGTAAAGGACCGGTTTGGCTCATCTTCGTCCTGGCTATGACATTGGCGCTTTTCTGGAGTAGTTTCGGACTCATTATCTCCAACTACTCCGACACCATGCAGCAGGCCATTTTCGTCATGTGGTTCTTTGTGGTCTCCATGTTGCTGCTGAGTGGACTCTTCACGCCTACCCGTTCGATGCCTTCATGGGCTTACGCCACGACTTACATCAACCCCATGCATTATTTCATCGATGCCATCCGTACGGTTTTTGTGCGCGGTGGTGATCTGCAGAGCATCGCTCATCAGTTGCTGGCCCTTTTGTGCATCGCATTGTTCACGGGTTTCTGGGCAGTGCAGAGTTACAAGAAAAACCACTGACAGGGGCAGCGGTGCCGTGCGATCGGATGCAGGGGTTCCCTTCATCACAAAACGGTCCATCGGGCTGATTGGATGGCTGTTATTTGGGCAAAAAAAAGAGGGGTGGATCGGAAAGACCACTCCCTCAAAAGGATGCTGTCGGATGACAGTCGGTTATTTCTTCTCTTCTTCCTCTGCAGGTGCGGGGTTGAGGAGGTTCTTGATCTCTTCGGAGGTCAACTCCATGTAGGTCTCGTTGCCGGCCTTGGTGGAGTAACGGAACATAGCACTGTAGTTGAGCTCGTTCAGCAGCGGCAATACCAGAGACAGGTTGACTTTCGAGAGCTTCACCTTCTCCTCGGCTTTCTCCATGTTCTTGATGATCTCTGAACGGATGTCGGCAAACTTGGTCTTGTCATCATCTACGCTGAAGAAGAAGGTCTCGGTGCCGTCGACAGCCTTCACTTTCGTCAGTTTGAGGCCTTCACTGATCTCCAAAGGCAGTTTGGCGCTTAACTGCTGGTTGTAGAGAGGCAGGAGGATGGGGGCTGCCTGACCGCCAGAAGCGAGAAACTCACCGCTGAACTTCTTCAACTCGTCGGCTGCCACCAAGATTTTCTCTGGCTCAGCACCACCGCTGTTGAGGTCCACCTTTACGCCAAACTCTGCTTCAACCATCTGTTTCACCAGGTCCGGGTTCTTGCGTTGCAACTCAAGAATGAGATAGCGGGCAATGAGAGAGTGGTCCACCTTGTCGTTCTCCAGGAAGGAGGGGAGGGGTGTGACGGCAAATGTTACTTCGTTCTCGCCCATCGTGACAGCTGTGGCCTGACCAAGGTTGTCGATGTTGATGGGGCATGCCTTGGAAGCTTCTTCAATAGAGGCCTTGAGGGCTGAAGTGTCCTTACATCCTGTCAGTGAGAGGACTGACAGACATACCAACATGGTAAATACAAATCTAAATGCTTTCTTCATAATTTTATCTATAATTATAGGTGAATAATTCCTGTGTGGTTGTTATGGATGCAAAGATAATAGATTTATTTTTTTGAGCAAATATTTTTATTTTTCTTAACTAAGGTGTCTTCTTCTTGATTTTTTGGTTTATCTTTGTACCTACAGAGAATTCGTACTTACAGAGAGATGATTTTATGATCATCAGATGGATACAACAGTTTGAATATTTCGGAATAATGAAAAATATTTTCGTTTCAGTCATGTTGTTGCTTTGGGCGACGACCTTTGCTATGGCGCAGGAAAAAGAAGTAGAGACCAATATGTCGGCTGATGTCGTGAGTCAGTACATCTGGCGAGGACAGGATTTGGGGGGCGTATCGCTGCAACCGGCACTCGGCATTACTTATAAGGGATTGAGCCTTTCGGCATGGGGGAGCGTGGGGCTCTCAGAGCCGTCAGATACCAAGGAGTTTGACCTGACGCTTGGCTATGCTGCCGGAGGATTCAATGTCAGCATCACCGATTATTGGTTTAACACTGGTCTTGACCCCGACAACCGATATTTCAAATACGACGCGCATGGCACTAATCATGTGTACGAGGCAAATATCGGTTATGACTTCGGACTGGCCAGTGTGCAATGGTTCACGAATTTTGCAGGAAACGATGGCTGCAACAGCAAAGGAGAACGGGCATATAGCAGTTACCTCGAAGTGTCCGCACCCTTCAGGTTTTATGGCGTGGATTGGACTGCTACGGCAGGGATTGTTCCCTTTGCTACCGACTTCTACGAGACCAAAGGCTTTGCCGTTACAGATCTCTCGTTGAGGGCAACCAAGGAGATACGGGTGACAGACTCCTTTGGCATACCTGTCTTTGCACAGATGACAGGCAATCCATGTTCACAAAAAGCCTATTTCGTTTTCGGCTTCACGCTCCAACCTTAAGAGGTGAGCCTGCGAAATGAAGTAGATTGTTTGCATGCTTTTACGGATGTTTCCTACTGGAGGACAACCAGTGGGATGACGATGTTTTTCCTTTAATAATCATTTGATTACTATATTTGTATAGGAACTATTTGCAGAAGTAGTTCCCTCTGTTTTTATGTGCGCAAACGATTGCGCACGACGTTTTAATTTTTTTTACGATTTAGAGAATAATATTTTAATATCTATACTAAATTTGCATCGATAAAGTAGGCGTACTTTATAAAATCCTGAATCAAAGAACGTTGGAAAGACAATTCCAGAATAAACATATTGTTAACTTAATAACTAAAAATGATGAAGCAGGTAAAAATCAAATTGCCTCTGAGGATGATCGCCGTTTTATGGGGTCTCATCCTTACTGCAGGTGCCTTTGCACAGACAATCTCTGTCAATGGCCATGTGAAAGATGCTACCGGCGAAGACATTATCGGTGCCACCATCCGTGTCGTAGGACAGCCTGGAGGTGTTATCACCGACTTTGACGGTAACTTTGTGATAGAAGCCAAGAAAGGCGACATGCTGCAGATCTCTTACATCGGATACGAGACTGCAGAGGTGGCCGCTGCTCCCAAAGTGGAGGTGCTTCTGAAAGATGACTCTCATTCTCTCAATGAGGTGGTCGTCATCGGTTATGGTGTGGCCAAGAAAAACGACCTCACCGGATCGGTGACCGCTATCAAGCCCGATGAGAAAAACCATGGTCTCATCACCAATGCACAAGACATGATCCAGGGTAAGATCGCTGGTGTCAATGTGGTGAATGGTGGTGGTACACCTGGTGGTGGTGCCACTATCCGTATTCGTGGTGGATCATCGCTCAATGCCTCCAATGACCCGTTGATCGTCATCGATGGACTGGCCATGGATAATCAGGGTATCAAGGGTGCTGCCAACCCGTTGACAATGGTCAACCCCAATGATATCGAGAGCTTCACCGTCCTGAAGGATGCGTCGGCAACAGCCATCTATGGTAGCCGTGGATCTAATGGTGTCATCATCATCACCACAAAGAAAGGACGTAGCGGTATGGCTCCAAAGGTGAGTTACAACGGCAACGTATCCTATTCTGTGAAGCGCAAGACGCTCGATGTGCTCAATGCGGCTGAATACACCAAGTTTATCAAGAATTATTATGGAGAGGGTTCCGATGCTGCCGCTCTTTTAGGCAATGCCGATACCGACTGGCAGGAGGAGATCTTCCACGCCGCCGTCTCCCACGACCACAACATCACCGTGCAGGGCGGACTCAAAAACTTGCCTTACCGCATCAGCGTAGGATACACTGATCAGAACGGTATCCTCAAGACCTCCAACTTCCAGCGTACGACTGCCAGTGTGACCTTGAACCCCTCGTTCCTCGATGATCACCTGAAGTTCAATATCAATGGTAAGTTCATGTATGCACACAACCGCTATGCCAATGAGGCTGCCATCGGTGATGCCACCAGAATGGATCCCACACAGCTCGTCACTTCTACCGATCCTGCTTTTACCAACTACCATGGTTATTGGCAATGGAGGGATACGGGTGCGTCGCTGATGGATCCCAATTATCCTACGATGTGGAACCGCAATACAGCAGCTAACCCTGTCGCAAGACTTTATGAGAAAAACGACCGCGCCAACTCCTATGATTATATGGGTAATGTGGAGGTCGACTATCAAGTGCATGGCTTCGAGGATCTGAGACTCCACATGAATGCCAGTGGAGACTGGGCAAATGGTAAACAAGTGACCGACTATGCCGATTGGGGTCCCTCCAATTTCTACTATGGAAATAGTGGATATTCCAAAGAGCGTAAATACAACCTCACTTATTCTGCTTACGCACAATATTATAAAGATTTCATCGAGACTCAGCACTTCGACATCATGGTGGGTTATGAGTGGAGCCATGCCAAATATTGGGGTGATTCCTATTATGCAGGACGCTATCCGTCGAGCACCCAACAGGTGATCACACATGATGACGGCACGACGGAGCCTGCTGCAGGCAAGGCTTATAATCCATCTACCGGCATCTGGAAGTCTGAAAACTATCTCGTCAGTTTCTTCGGACGTGCCAACTATATCGCATTCGATCGCTATATGGTGACAGCCACCGTCAGACGCGACGGTTCTTCACGTTTCAAGGACCATTGGGATACCTTCCCCTCTGTCGCCCTCGGATGGAAGATCAGTGAGGAGGGATTCCTCAAAAACGCTACCTGGCTGGACGAACTCAAACTCCGTCTCGGATGGGGTAAGACCGGACAGCAGGATGGTATCGGTGACTACAACTACTTCGCTTCCTATCATGTGAACTCCACCAATGTGGACGGGCGCTATCCCATCAACGGAGTCAACAATGATGGTTTGCTTTACAGACCTGATGCCTATAATGCAGATCTGAAGTGGGAGACGACCACCACTTATAACATCGGCCTTGACTTCTCGCTCTTCCGCAACAGGGTAAGCGGTAGCGTAGACTACTACTATCGCAAGACCACCGATCTGATCAATGATGCGAACGTCTCTGCAGGTTCCAACTTCCGCAACATGGTGCGTTCCAACATCGGTTCTCTGGAGAACCGTGGTGTGGAGGCCTCGCTGACTGTGCGACCCATCGTCAACGAGATCATCCAGTGGGAAGTGACGGCTAACTTTACCTATAATAAAAATAAGATTACGGAACTCACCGGCGAGGCTTCAATTGTTCCCACAGGTAGCGTTTCTGGAGGTACTGGCAACTATGTACAGGCACATAGCGTAGATTACCCGAAGTCATCATTCTATGTCTTCCAGCAGGTTTACGACCAAAAAGGCATTCCTCTCGAAGGTGTCTATGTGGACAGAAATGCTGATGGCGTGATCAACGACTCCGACCGCTATTTCTACAAGAGTCCCGATGCTCCTTATACTGCTGGTCTGAGCACAAGGCTGCAGATCAAAAACTGGGACCTCGGATGTGGATTCAGGGCAAGTTTCGACAATTATGTCTATTGGGACAAAGAGGCTGGATATTCCAACGTGGCCAAACGATATGACTCCTCGTTCGGATACCTGCAGAATGTGATTCCTGGTGCCATCGAGCGCAATTGGTCGACATACGACCACCAGTTGTCTGACTACTTCGTCCACAACGCTTCTTTCCTTAAGTGCGACAACATCACTCTGGGATACTCTTTCTCTAACCTCTTCAATGGAGGCAACTATAAAGGACTCGACGGACGTATCTACGCCTCGGCTACCAATGTGTTCACCGTCACCAAGTATAAGGGTATCGATCCAGAGATCTCTAACGGTATCGACAATAACATGTACCCACGCCCATTCACAGTGCAGGTGGGCTTGAACCTCAACTTCTAATGGCTGCGAAGACATTGATATGAAAACCATAATAAAGAAGAAGACTATGAACCTTAGATATTTCAAACAGATCATTCCCGCAGCAGTCGTGATGATGGCTGCCGCCGGAATCAGTTCCTGTACGGGTGACTTGGATGTGACACCTATCGATCCGAGTAAGACCATGGTGGTCGATGAGGTGGCTCTTTATACCAAATGCTATTCCAACATGGCTCTGCAAGGTCAGGGCGGACAGGGTGGCGACTGCGACATCGACGGTCTCGATGGCGGTACAGCCGGTTTCGTGCGCCAGTTGTGGAATTCCAACGAGTTGACAACCGACGAGGCTATCTGCGCCTGGGGTGACCCGGGTATCCCTGCCTTCAACTACAACCAGTGGGATGACTCTCACCCCATGCTGGCCGGTTTCTATTACCGTCTCTATACGGGTATCGCTTTCTGCAACCACTATCTGGAGGTCTGCGCAGGCGTAGATGCCACACGCGAGGCCGAGGTGAGATTCCTCCGTGCACTCTACTACTATCATCTGATGGACTGCTTCGGCAATGTGCCGTTTGCCACACGTCTGATGTCCACTCCTCCTGAAAGAATTGAAAGAGCAGAACTCTTTAAGTGGATTGAGAGCGAGTTGCTCGATGTGAAAGACAAGATGCTGGCCCCTGCTGCACGTAAGGACAGCGACGACGGATATGGTAGGGCTGACCAGGATGCCGCCAATCTGTTGCTGGCACGCCTCTATCTCAATGCGGAGGTCTATACGGGAGCTGCCCGTTGGGCTGAGGCCAAAGAGTATGCCGTGAAGGTGATCAACGGACCGCATAAACTGTGGACCAACGGCATCAACGGCTGGAGCGCCTACCAGATGCTCTTCATGGGCGACAATGGCAGCAATGGTGCATCACAGGAGGCTATCCTCCCCTTGCTCCAGGATGGTGTGAAGACCACGGCGTGGTGTACAACACTCTTCCTCCAGGCTTCCACCTGGAAGGGAGACATGGATTTGGATGGCGATTTTGGCACCAGCGAGATTTGGGCAGGAAACCGCGCACGTAAGCAACTCGTCGCAAAATTCTTCCCCAACAACGATGCTCCGCAAGTGAGTATCAGAGATATGGCTACCGCTGCCGGTGATGATCGCGCACTTTTCTTCGGTATCGACCGGGAACTTGAGGTGAGCACACCGTCGGAGTTCACATCAGGATACTCTGTGGGCAAGTTCCGCAATACCTATGCAGGAAACGGCACACAGCACAACTCACAGTTTATCGATGCCGACTTCTTCCTCATGCGCTCAGCAGAGGCTTACCTCATCGCAGCCGAGGCAGATGCAAGGCTCAATGGTGGCACGACCTCCGCAGAGGGAGCCGGCTACATCAACGCTTTGCGCCAGCGTGCTCATACCAGCACACCGTCGAGCTATAGCCTTGCTCAGATTCTCGACGAGCGCTCACGCGAACTCTATTTCGAGGGACATCGCCGCACCGACCTCATCCGTTACGGATACTTCGGTGGTGACAAGAGCGGTCAGTATCTCTGGGAGTGGAAGGGCGGATCACAGAATGGTGCCAGCCTGCCTGCTTACCGCAATCTCTTCGCCATTCCTGCTGCGGATATCAACGCCAACCCCAATCTCAAGCAGAATGAAGGTTATTAACAGATGCTTCGCATGACAGTAATCTATAAGAATCAAGCAATATGAAAAAGATATATCAAATAGCCATGCTGCTGCTTGCCGGCGCTTTCGTCCTCTCTTCTTGCGAGGATGACAATGACTCCAACCCCACGCTGGCACAGCCTACACAGTTTGTGCTCAACAATCCTGAGGTCACGGGTAATGTAGACTTGGAGAAATCGACATCCGTGGCTCTCACATGGTCACAACCCAGACCTTACAACAATTTTGATGCGCCAGTGGTGCCCACCTATAAGGTGCAGATCTCTCCGACCGGCACTTTCAACCAAGAGTTTGATGCCAATCTGGAAGATAATACCGGCGCCGACTTCTTCACGATGGAAGAAACCTACTCCAGTGGCCAAAATGCTGAAATCAACACTGAGACCATCAACCGCTTCCTCATGCAACTCTGTAAATGGGAGGATCCATCGGCAGTGCCCTCACTCCTTGATTTGACAGTGCGCGTGAAGGCTGCCATCCGGGATGCTGGATTCCATGAATATGGCACCATCTATTCCAATGAGGTGAAAGTCAAGGCCGTGCCTTACTTCATGGTGCTCAAACCTGCTGATCCTGAGATCTGGTGGCTGATCGGTGCAGACATTGCCGATGGCTCATGGGGTTCAGATTTTGGCAAGTGTGTCATTCCTATGCAGACGGTTGCCGGTGCTGAATATGACAAGAAGACGGGTCAAGGCGAACTGACATGGACCGGTTACCTCGCAGGCAAAGGTTTCAAGATTGTCATGATCCCAGGTAAATGGGATGACCAGTGGGGACAGGGTGATTCCTTCGGCTCATATTTACACAACGATGGTGGCTCAGGCAATATCACTGTGCCAGAGGCTGGCGTCTATACCATCACCCTCAATACCGCTAAGAATACCCTGAATGTGGAGAAATATGAGGGAAAACCGACGGTCTTCAGCATTATCAACATCGCAGGTACCTTCAATGAATGGGGAGACACACCGATGAATCCTTGTAACACCTTTGATGATGCTCAAAACCACGACTGGTATATCAAGTATAAACTTGAGGCTGGTGACAAGATCAAGTTCAAGGATAACACCT
>CADCQC010000286.1 GCA_902803455.1 uncultured Prevotellaceae bacterium | reverse complement strand
GTGGAAGACACCGACTACACCGTAGAGGATATCGAGACCATCTTCGGAAAAAAGATCGCACAAATCGTAGACGGACTGACCAAAATCTCGGGTGGTATCTTCGGTGACAAAGCCTCCGCACAGACAGAGAACTTCAAGAAACTGCTGCTCACGATGAGCGATGACATCCGCGTGATCCTCATCAAGATATGCGACCGTCTGCACAACATGCGGACGTTGAGCAGCCAACCCGCCAACAAGCAATATAAGATCGCAGGCGAGACGCTCTACATCTATGCTCCTCTTGCCAACCGTCTGGGACTCAACAAGATCAAGAACGAGTTGGAAGACCTCAGTTTCAAATACGAGCATCCCAGCGAATACGAAAATATCAAAAGCCGTCTGGCCAAGACGGAGGAAGACCGCAATACGCTTTTTGAAAGTTTCACCGCTCCCATCCGTGAAGCGCTGGATGCGATGGGGATGAAATACGAGATCCGTGCAAGGGTCAAGGCCCCCTACTCCATCTGGCAGAAGATGGAAAACAAGCACGTCACGTTCAAGGAGATCTACGATATCCTCGCCGTAAGGATCATCTATACACCCAAGAGCAAGGAAACCGAGATTGACGAGTGTTTCAAGATCTATGTGGCCATCAACAAGATCTATGCCGCACACCCCGACCGGATGCGTGACTGGGTGAACCACCCCAAGGGCAACGGTTATCAGGCCCTTCACGTCACCCTTATGTCGAAGTCGGGCCAGTGGATAGAAGTGCAGATCCGGTCAGACCGGATGAACGAGATAGCCGAACAAGGTTTTGCCGCTCACTGGAAATACAAATCCGGAGCCATCAATGGTGAGGAAGGCGAACTGGGCAGTTGGCTGCACACCATCAAGGAGATCCTTGACGACCCCCAGCCCGACGCGATGGACTTCCTCGACACCGTCAAGCTCAATCTCTTCGCCTCTGAAATCTTTGTCTTCACCCCAAAGGGAGAGATCCGCACGATGCCGGCAGGGTGCACAGCTCTGGATTTCGCCTTCCAGATCCACACCTTCCTCGGCAGCCACTGTATCGGTGCGAAGGTGAACCATAAGCTGGTGCCATTGAGCCACCGTCTGCAGAGCGGCGACCAGGTGGAGATCCTCACCTCGAAATCGCAGCATATCGACCCCTCATGGGTCAACTTCGCCAACACCGCCAAGGCGAAGGCCAAGATACAGGCCATCCTGAGGCGCAACCTGCGCGAGATACAGAAAGAAGGCGAGAACATCTTGCGCGAGTTTCTTGAGAAAAACGACCTGGAACTCACGACGACCGTCATCAACCGGCTGTGCAAGTTTCATGCCATCGAACAGCCAGACAAATTCTTCTACGCTATCGGCAACAAGAGCATCATCCTCGGCGACAAAGATATCGATGAGCTGCTCGACCGTAAGTCGTCGGGTGGCTGGCGACGCTTCAATCCATTTAAGAAAAGCAACGACCGCAGCAATGAGGAATCTGCCAGCAAAGAGGAGGAAGACGAGCAGCCTGACCTCTTCCTTGTGGGCAAGGACTTCAACCGCAAGAAACCGTTTTTCGTCACCGATGACAACATCCACCGCCTCATCTTCCCCTCCTGCTGTCATCCCATTCCGGGCGATGACATCATGGGATATATCGACAACAGAAACCACATAGAGATCCACCGCCGCGAATGCAAGGTGGGCAACAAGTTGAAAACCAGTTTCGGCAACCATATCATCGATGCGAAATGGCGCATGCAACGCCGCACCAACTTCGTGGCCACCATCCAAATGAAAGGCATCGACCGAATCGGAATGCTCAACGAGGTGACCAGCGTCATCTCCAGCCAACTCAATGTGAACATGCAGAAACTGGTGGTCACCTGCAATGACGGTATTTTCGACGCTGTCATCGAACTGGTGGTCTACGACCGCTCCGATGTAAAGATCATCATGGATGCCATCAAGAGAATAGAAGACATCGAGGAAATCAACCAGATACAATAATCAAAAAAACAAACTATCATCAAAAAACAACAAACTATGAGAAAACTGATTCTCCTTTTGGTGCTATCGTTGTCGGCCATGACGATGACAGCCGCCAACAAGTATGACAACCCCGACACCATCTTCGTGGCCCGTGACGGGACAGGAGAGTTCCGCACCATCGGCGAGGCCATCGAGGTCTGCCGCGCCTTCATGGACTACCACAAAGTGATCTTCGTGAAAAAAGGCACCTACAAGGAAAAACTCATCATCCCCTCATGGCTCGACAACATCGAGATTGTGGGAGAAGATGTGGCCAGCACCATCATCACCTATGATGACCATGCCAACATCCGCATGCCCGGCACTGAGCAAGGCATGGGTACCTTCCGCACCTACACCATCAAAGTGGAAGGGAACTGCATCACCCTCAAAAACCTGACCATAGAAAACAATTCCGCCCGTCTGGGACAAGCAGTGGCACTGCATACCGAAGGCGACCGCCTCGTCTTCGTCGGATGCCGTTTCCTGGGACATCAGGACACCATCTACACGGGAAAAGCAGGCACACGGCTGTTTTTCAACCACTGCTATATCGAGGGCACCACCGATTTCATCTTCGGCCCCTCCACCGCATGGTTTGAAGACTGCACCATCAAGAGCAAGGCCAACTCCTACGTCACAGCAGCCTCCACCCCACAAGACATCCCCTACGGATATATCTTCAACCATTGCCGCCTCATCGCTGACGAAAATGCCCAGAAAGTGTATCTGGGTCGCCCCTGGCGCCCTTACGCGTATACCTTATTTATGAATTGTGAACTGGGAGCGCATATCGTAGCCAAAGGTTGGCACAACTGGGGCAAAGAGTCGAATGAGCAGACAGCCCGCTATCTGGAATACAACAACTCCGGCCCCGGCGCATCGACCCGTGAGCGAGTGTCATGGAGCCGCCAACTGACCAAAAAGGAAGCCAGCGCCATCACCATGGAGAATGTGTTCCGGATGAGCAGCCAGTGGAATCCAGAGAAATGAAGTGGATCGGGAGTGCGGTAAATTGTTAAATCTTTTTAATTTTTTTGATTTTTTTCAAATTACGCTCATTTCTTGTAGTATTAATTGCTACTTTTGAAGTCGATTAAATAACTTGTGAAAGTGAACCCCATATATTTTCAGATTTTTCAACATCTGTGATCTATCCTATATACATATATTATTATAATTAAGGTATGACAAACTACTTATCTATCTGACTAATTCTGCATCTGACTACTTTCTTTTTATCTGACTATCATTTACCTCGGCCTACTCCTATATCTGATTACACAATTAAGTTTTTATAAGTATAACTAAAACAAACATTTATGTATCAATCAATCAAAAGAGCCTCAATGGCTTTATGCTTGAGCCTGTTTTGTTTTCTTGCCTTTGCGCAGAAGACCATCACAGGTACTGTGACCGACGTTTCCGGTGAACCCCTGATCGGCGCCACCGTATCGTTGGGAGGGAGCAATGGTGTGATTACCGACATTGATGGTAACTTCACCCTTACTGGAGTCAAAGATGGCGCCACGCTCACCGTGAGCTACATTGGCTACCAGACGAAGACCGTCAAAGTCGGCAGCCAGAACAACTACTCCATCACTCTTGAGTCGAACGACAAGTCACTCGACGAAGTGGTGGTGATCGGTTATGGTACGGTGAAGCGCCGCGACCTGACAGGAGCCGTGGCCTCTGTGACCGGTGAGACGCTGGCCAAAAACCCTGTACCCAACGTGGCACAAGCCCTGCAAGGACAGTTGCCTGGTGTGAACGTGATCTCTCAGGACGGCCGTCCGGGAGCCTCCATGTCGATCCGCGTGCGTGGTGGTGGTTCCATCACCCAATCCAACGACCCCCTCCTCATC
>CADCQC010000285.1 GCA_902803455.1 uncultured Prevotellaceae bacterium | reverse complement strand
TTCACCATCTTGTTCACTTTTTTCCGGTATTTGTCGATTTTATCGACATACATGGAACAAAGGCGCATGAAATGTCCGACATATTCCTCTTTGACACTATTTGTCGTACTCAGATAATGATTTGCTGCAGACAATTGGTTATTGAGCGATGACAACTGTTCATTCAGCGTTGACATTTGGGAATGCGTTTTTTTCAACCTCTTGTGCTGACGGATGACAGCATATAGCATGAAACCGAGAACAAGCGTCAGAAGTACGAAAACAGCCATAAAGATGCGTGTTCTCTGTCTGTCATGCTCATGATATTCTTGATATTTTCTGTCAATAGCAGACAAGATGGGAGACAGTTGCCAAAATCTTAACCGGGTACCGAAACGCGTCGCACAATCACTTGCGAAACAAATATATCGGTATGCCCGGTCGATATCCCCCTGAGCCATCAGCAAATTAGCCAGTTCCCACATCGAACCTTGATCCATCACCGCATTTCTCACATCACTTACGGCCGATTCCGTGAGCCAGTACATCATTTGTGTGGTATCGTTGAGCGTTTTATACTCCAGATACCTATAAAAAGTAGTGAGCGCATAAGGATGACTGCCTTTTTTTACCAGTCTCATCCACTCATCATTGGCTTTCAGTGACAGATCCGACTTACCTTCAGCCATCAAAGTCATTTCCCGTCTTTGGAGCATTCTCAGATCTGTACTGTCGAGCGTCTTCCCCATCAAATCTTCATACTCTCTTGCTTTTTGATTATAAAACTTTCTAAGAGGTTCAAAACGGGCATAAAAGGCCATTTCCCCATAGACATGGTTACAAGCATGATAATACTCTTCAAGTCCTTTTTTGTCAAGCAGATCCACTTTTATGCTATCGAGGACAAAAAGCGCTTCATCATACATACCAGTATTGCTACATTGGAAGGCCAGTTCGGCTCTTACTCTTCCCTCCAATGCCCTATTATCCATCGCTTTAGCTATAGTGATGCATTGTTCAAGGTAATGAATGGCAGAATCATTGACAAATGGCCGGTAATGCTGAAAAAGTTGGTGAGCCAACTGCCATTTCGTTACCGGCTCATTTGCCATGTTATACAATTCTGCGACTTTTCTGATTTCTTCCTGTTTTTTAGCCACAAAATTGGATGACTGTTTGATTGCCTGATCCAAACAATGATATGCAGAATCGAGGTCTACAGTTGCCGCTTTCATAGAAGGTGTCAACAACAGTAAAAATAAACATATCAACCATTTCATAACCATCAGAAGTAGTTATTGATTAATCTTTTTCAATTCAATGTAAATCTCACACTCGATGACAGGCGATCGGATGCCGTACCTACAAGCACTTCAAACTCACCAGGTTCTGCAATCCACTCACCTTTAGAATCATCATAAAATTTCAGATCGTCGGTATGCAGATTGATCGTCACAGTTTGGGTTTCTCCGGGTTGAAGAACCACTTTTTGAAATCCTTTCAGTTCTTTTACAGGTCGTGGAAGAGAAGATTTCAAATCTCTCACATAAAGTTGCACAACCTCAGCCCCCACTCGCTGTCCTTGATTAGTAACGCTTACGGAGAATGAAATATTGTCACCCATTCTGATTGTTTTCTTGTCAGCAGTCACTTTCCCCAAACCAAATGTGGTATAGCTAAGTCCATGACCGAAGGCAAAGAGCGGCTTTGTTTTCCATTTATCGACTCCACGATACCCCACAAAGATGCTTTCCTTGTATTCCTCATCGATGATATCGTGATTTTCCCGCCATTCCCCAGGAAATGCGCCTAAGCGATGTGCCGGCACATCCTCCAATTTGACCGGCCAAGTGAACGGCAGTTTTCCAGATGGATTCACGTCTCCCAAGAGCACATCAGCCAACGCTTCCCCAGACTCCGAGCCAAGATACCACCCTTGAATAATGGCATCCACCTTTTTATACCATGGCATAGCCACGGCATTCCCGGAAATATTGACACAGACGACATGCGAATTGACTTTACATAAAGCCTCAACCAATTCATCCTGTCCGTAAGGCAAATCATATTGACGTCTATCGTGCCCCTCACAATCCTGGAAATCACTTTTGTTGAGTCCTCCAAAAATAATGACGTAATCAGCGAGGCGTGCTTTTTCTACAGCTTCATTGCTCAGCACATCAGCAGGTCTGTAATCAGCAATCCGCCTTCCCACGGTGACCCCATTGTAACTTTGAACAGTATCTCCGACATATCCTCTTGCATAATCTACCATGAGTTGGGGATATCTGTTTTTTAATACATTCATAAGCCCATCGAGAGGCAAGATCTCTTTTTGTGCCTTGAGAGAGGAAGACCCTCCGCCAACAGTCATCATCTTGATCGCGTTCTCACCGACGACAAGGACCTTCTTTTTACCCTCCAATTGCATTGGCAAAAGATTATGCTGGTTTTGGAGTAAGACAACACCTTCACCGGCGATTTTCCGAGCCACATCATAATGCTGTTCAGAGCAAAGGAATCCATATTCCTTATGCCGATTCATTGTTGTGCGGAAAAATAGCCTCAACACCCTTCTGACCTTGTCATTGAGTTCTTTTTCTGTATATTTACCACTTTTGATCAAGTTTTTGTAGGCCTCTGCCATATGATAAAGATCATAAGCATTGGTTTTGCCCATGGTCAGACCATCGGTCCATGTACCAAACTCCATATCCAATCCAGCGGTGATTGCCTGTTCAGTATCATGGCATCCACCCCAGTCAGACACGACCACGCCATCAAATCCCCAATCTTTTTTGAGAATTTTGTTGAGTAAGATATCGTTATGGCAATTGTGCTGATTTTGATAGAGGTTATAGGCACCCATAATCCCCCAAGCACCACCATTAACCACCGCAGCTTTAAAGGCAGGCAAATAAATCTCATGCAGTGCCCTGTCATCAACAATGACATTTACCTGATGTCGGTAATTCTCATCATTATTAAGCGCATAATGCTTAACACATGCAGCAACACCTTTCGACTGTAAGCCTTGGATGTAAGGTACAACCATTGCAGATGCCAGATACGGGTCTTCACCCATATATTCAAAGTTACGCCCATTAAGCGGTGTCCGATAGATGTTGACGCCAGGTCCGAGAATCATGTTTTTACCTCTGTATAAAGCCTCTTCTCCCAGGCAATCACCATACCATCGCGCCATTTGAGGATTCCAAGTAGCAGCCAGGCAGGTGAGCGCAGGAAAGGCCACACAAGAGTCGTTTGTCTGACCAGCTTGTTCCCACTCATCCCACAAGACATCCGGTCTGACTCCATGAGGTCCGTCATCGGTCCAGAAGTCAGGGAATCCTAATCTTTTTATGCCAGGACTAGAGAATTTCGATTGTGCATGGATGACTGCGATTTTCTCATCGAGTGTCATTCTTTTCAGCGCATCATCTATACGTTTTTCGACTGGCTGATTATCATCAAGATAAATCGGCAGCTGAGCGAAAGACGCATTAGCAAGTCCTACACATATAATTGTTGTGAATAATAACTTTTTCATACAAACGGCATGAATAATGTCGGATTGATAATTATTTCTTTTGGAATACTCTCACATAATCAACTTCCATGGTGACCGGCAATGCACCTTCATCAACGCCTTGAGCGCCTCCCCAGCTACCTCCCCATGCAAGATTAAAGATGATGTAGAATGGATCGTCATAAGGCCAATCATTCCGTCCAAGTCCACAGTTGTCGTAAGTTAATTGCACTTTACCGTCGACATAAGTCGTGATGTTGTTGGCCGTCCACAAAATCGCATAAGTATGGAAATCGCCTTCGGCACCTTGACAATACATCTCATGTGTGACTTGTGTGTTATTGGAATGAACGTGAGCGGTGGCATGCAAGCTTGACGACACATAATCGGGATGGTATCCCACCTCCTCCATAATATCGATCTCTCCATCAGCAGGCCATGATTTGAAGTTCACGGGCATCATCCAGAAAGCAGGCCATGTCCCCTTTCCCTTTGGTAATTTGATACTGGCCTCCATATATCCATACTTCCATCCATCTTTGACTTTGGCATATACCCTGCCAGAATATATTTTTCCGTTTTCTTTAAAGCAATGAATTTGGAGATGACCGTTTTTGACCTCAGTGACCGGATTTCCACCAGGTGAAAGATGATTGACATAATTTTGCAATTCATTGTTCACCCATCCGGCATTTTTCACCTCATGCGTCCAGTCATTGGGATTTAATTCTGAACCACTATTAAATTCATCATTCCATACCAGAGAATAACCATCAGGCGCATTGTAGGCATTATCCAATGCTGCATCTTGAGCCACGATGATATTTTTTCGAGCAGTACCAGACATCACGGAAACCGCAGCTTCTCTTTTTTTTGTGAAGGGGTTGGCATCTACTTTTATAGAGATGTAGCCTTTCTGCGACGTACTATTTTGTGTTTCAACTTTTATCCAGTCGGCATTAGCGTAAGCCCCCCATTCCTTACCTGTGGTGTTGACTTCTATTTGACGGTTTCCCCCTTCAGCTGGAAAAGCCACACTTTCAGGTTGCACACTGATGTTCACAGACGGAACAGGATCTGGATCGTCGCTCCCGCCGCAGCCACACAGAGCCACGGCGAGAGAGATGATAGATGATATGAATATCATTTGTTTCATTTAATTAGCTTCTTTGAAAATGATCTTACTGATTTTGACATGTGTATTGGCAGGTGAACCACCGAAATCAAAGAATAAGCGAATGGTTTCCGCATCTTTCCCTTGAGCCAAAGTCACATTTTTAGCCATAAATAGATAAGGTTCTCCGGCAGGAATATCCTTTCTTTCAACAAAGAAGTAGTTGTCATCACCAGAGTCGGTCAGTTTGATCGTCACCTGTGGGCAATCATTGTCAGCCTCCATCACCAATGCAAAGTGATACTGTTTGTTGGCACTAGCCTTCAGTTTCGTATCGATATGGAACTGTCCTTGCCATTGAGAACCGCCGAGTCCCTCAGGAAGATCAAGCTCATAGCTGTCCCCATTATGAACGGCCTCAGCAAAAGAGATTGGACTCCAACCATTATCAGCGAAATAATAGCCAAAGGCATCAAACATGGACCCGTCATCAACAGCCTTCCAAAGATTGTCCTCATCTTCATAACTCATCGATACAGCCTCTTCGAAGAAGATCTTGCTGATTCTCACGGTAGTGCCAGCAGGACATCCACCGAAGT
>CADCQC010000284.1 GCA_902803455.1 uncultured Prevotellaceae bacterium | reverse complement strand
TTCCGAGATACGGGGTCACCTCGATGGTTCTCTGGTACTCGAAAGCCGGCGGATAGCTGCCAGCCACGCCATAGTTGGCCATGAATTTGACGGCGTTGACCCATCCCTCATACACCAGAGGTTTCATCCACGGTTCATCAGAGAGGACATACGACAGTCCCACTTTGGGATAGGCCTGCAACCCCACCTGGTCGCCGAAGGCCGTGTTGTAGTCCAGCCTCAGTCCCAGGTCGAGATAATACCTATTGAGCCAGCCAAAGTTATCTTGCAGATAAGCCCCATAATTATGGATATAACTCAGATACTCATCGGCATAGATGGTGCCCGCCCCCGTCATGATTCTTGCTCCATCGCGCACGTTTTGTCCTTTGTAGAGACTCTGGTGGTCGTGCGTACTGAAATACTGGAATCCCCCGGTGAGGATGTTGCTGAGCCACTCCTCCTTATAATATTTCCACTGTCCGCTCAGTTCCCCTGTGATGCCATAATAGTTGCGGTCGTTATTGGCCACGCTTCCCGCATCGGTGGTGCCTTCAGGTTTCATCTGCGTATGGATGATGTATCTGTTGGTCTCCACGAGTTTATCGTTATTGTAACGGTAGTCGAGTCCGAGTGTCGCATGGAAAGACAGATTTCTCATGGGAGTGAACTCCAGTTGCTGAGAAGTCTGGAACCGCTTCACCTCCTCTGTGTGGTCCTGCATCGCCTCAGCCTGCGAGACAAAATCCTTCATCTTGTCGAACTCATCAGGAGAAGCCTCATCGATATTCGGATTGAAATTGCGGACCGTACCATTTTCATCCTGATAAGTGAAATTGGCAGCTGCAGCCCCCTCAGCGAACCACAGTCCGGTGTAGTATCCCTGATTACCGTTCCGGTTGCGCTGGTATTCCTCAGCCACGAATCCGAAGGAGTTGGTGTATTTGAGCATGGAATTCATCCGGATGGATGATCCGAAGCGGATATCGTATTTTTTCTGTTCGTTCCCATTGTGTATGATGGTCCCCGTGTTCTGACTCATGCTGGCACCGAAAGAATACCCCATGCGCTCCGTTCCCCCCGAGAAGGCGATGCCATATTTCTGTTGGAATCCCGTCTGATGGAGCAGATCCTTTGTGCGGTCGAAATGATAAAACTGTGAGTTGGCCACATCGACCCCCAACTGTGTGGTCACCGAAGCGTTGAACCGTCCGGCTCCATGATGTTTGGTGAAGATCTGTATGACGCCATTGGCCGCATCAGAGCCATAGAGGGTGGTAGCCGCGCCACCAGGCACATATTCGATATGATCGATATTCTCCATGGGTATATCTCCGATGGCACTTGATGCCGCTGTCTGTCCGTTGATATTTCCGTATGCGTTGTTCATCACGTTGAACATGGCCGAACCCGTGTTGAGGTTATCCACTCTCACTCCATCCACATAGATGACGGGTGTGGAATTTGTGAAAGCCGAAGACAGGCCCCTAGACTTGATCATGGAAGTGGTGCCAGGTTGTCCGTTGGTGAGTGTGATTTGCACGTTGGGCAGTGCATTTTGCAGCATCTGGTCAATACGTCCCGTTGGCAACTTGTCGAGATCAGCGGCAGAGAGTTTGGTAATGTTGGAAGACAAGCGTCTCTTGTTGACAGCCACTCCCTGTCCAGTCACAACTACTTCGTCGAGATTTTTGTTCCACACATACTGTGTGTCGACGGGATTGTCGGGCGACGGCATTTTCTCATCATCTGCACTCACCATGAGAGGCAGTAAGAGCAATGCCGCAGTCAGAATCATCATTTTTTGCATGCTGTTCTTTTTACCTTAGAATATGTGTCTAAAAAAAATGACGCATTCCCTGTTCACGTTTCATGGTAGGGTAGCGTCTTTTTCACGGTGCAAAGTTACGCAACAATTTCAACTATGCAAACAAATAAACAAATTTTACCATATTTAATAAAAAAATGTGCACACTCAAAAATAGAATGTGCACATTTTTCTAATATTTTACTTTTTTAGTACATGATGGTGGTCATTATCCACTTTGTAGAAATCATTTTCTCTGAGGCTGACCTAATCAGAAAGTGACCGAGAACGAGGCGCCCAAGGTGACTTGGAACAATTTTTTGGTAATAGTCTGACGTTGCTGAAAATCATCAGCCCCGACCAAATGGTAGAAAGTGACAAGATTAGGCACGGCTTCCTCGGCATAAGCATCTCTGTCGACGAATAACGTAAAGTCTTTCTTCGTGTAGTCGAAATCAGCAAAAAGCTGCCACCTGAAGTTGTTTCTATAAGCATAGGTAAGAGAAATACCCGTACCCCATTTAGTAGAATTTGATGCACTCAACCAAGCATAGTCCCACTGATAATCATACTTCTCACCCGTGTCTTGGAAATCTGTTATTTCCACATTTCGGTATTCACTGTCTACAATCTCCAAATTATACAACATATTGATCACATTTCCTGAGAACTGTGCGTCCAGATCAAGTTCCTGCATGATACTTCTTCCAGCCAATGCCTTTGTTCCAATAGCGAATCGCGATGAGAGCGGGAAATTGAAGTAAACGCCCAAATCCGCAGCAAACTCGGTCAAATGATCACTTTCGATCGTAAACTGAGATGTAGAGATCATATTATCAAACGCTTTAGTATCAGGAAGCTCCGTGGCAATCATCCTTACTTCATCTAACGTTTCGTTCAGATAATCATGCGCACTATTCAGCAAGTTGTCCCATCCTTTGATAGGCGTACTTTTGACCCTCAGACGTCCACCTACTCCTATATATTTATTAAAGAAATAGGCTCCTTCGACAGCCACGGCAGTAGCCGTCTGGAATCTCAAGTCGTAATGGTCATAAGTATTATCTCCATCATCACCTTCCTCGGACAGCAGGTCGAAGCTCAAGGTAGGATT
>CADCQC010000283.1 GCA_902803455.1 uncultured Prevotellaceae bacterium | reverse complement strand
GTTTCAAATTTTACACGACAACGTCATCAGACGATAATACAGAAACCAACAACTATCTCTATGCCGATAAAAAGGGATTGAAGGTTGGAGATGTGCCAGAAAACACTGACGATGAGTCCCCTCTTTTTCACGACCTTGTGGTAGATGGTGTTCATTATTTGCTTGTACAGACCGCTGATAAAGAATTTTTTGCCGGCATGGAAAACAGCATGTTCAGCAACACTTGGAAAACAAAGGAATTAAAAGAAGATGATGGTAATATTACGGTAGACGATAAAATCAAGGACACCCGCTTCGCTATCTTTAAGAAAGTGGAGGATGGTCAGAAAATACCCAATCTGAAGTTCCCTAAAGATAATTATGAACTTAATTTTTCTCTCTCATTACTAAGCAAATATCACAGTACACAATATGAGAAAGCTACTTGTGACATCAATGAGACAATTTCATACTACAGTAGCAATACAAATGTGGCCGTCATTACTGATGGAGTGAGCCTCGATAACCCTGATCCAACAGGAGATTATATGGTATTAAAGAAGCGTGGTACCATTCAAGTGATTGCCCGTATCCCTGAAAGAAACGGTCATGACAAGGCTGTTGCTGTATGCACTCTTAGAATCAATGATGCACAAGATGATTTGGGCTCTCGGACAAATCCGCTGACAGTGGCACAAGCGATTGATCTGGCAAAGGGTAATTTGGCAGGATACACGTTGGAAGAAGACCGCTGCTATTTCATTAAAGGTAAAGTAAATAAGGTGAACAGCGGTATGCTTGCCATGTTTGGTGACATGGGCCTTGATGAGATCATGGGCGACGACATGGACATGGAGGAGCGCATGGGCGACATGGATGACTTCGACATGAATGAGATGGGGGATATGATGGGAGGCATGGACTTCGGTTCGATGATTCCTGGAATGGGAAACACGGAAGGACTAACTTATTACATCTCCGACGATGGCACGAAAGACAACCGCCTCAAGGTGGTCAACGGACGTGGAAAGGTCACTTTGACTTCTACCGAACCAAATATCGATGGTTTTAAGAGAGCTGAATTTGCTAAACTCGAAGACTTGAGTCCTGGCGATGACTTGGTGGTCTATGGACCGCTGGTCGTGTCGGAAGAGAAGAACATGTTCTCTGACTTGTTAGGTGGATCTGGTGGAATAGGAAGCATTGGTGGAAATAACCAGCAATCAGATTACGAGTGGGTTCAAACAGAGCTCGATGAATTGGAAGATGATGATGTGGTGCTTCTTGTTGACAAAAGCAAGAAAATCGCCTTGAACAGTGATATAAACGGCACCTCCGTCACCATCAAAAATAGCAAAATCGCTGACAATAACAAAGTCTCAGATAATATCAAATGGACGTTGACCAAGAACGATAACGGTTCTGTTACATTTACAAAAGATGGTAATCCGCTATCTGTTCTGAGTAACTTATCTCTTACTGTTGGTCAAGGTCAGTATTCTGAATTCGTTTATAATAGCGGTCTCTTGGGTATTGAACTCCCCCCTCCCTATTGTATCACATGGGAAGAAACAGATGGTGATTATTCGGCAAAATTTGAAAGTAATGAAACAACTCAAAACTCCAAAGCCAATTTTCAATTCTACAAGAGGGTTTTAAAAACAGAAGAGGACAAGAGGACCGTAAAGGTGGGTGAACTGAACTACCTGCATGAAGACCCGGAGATGACACTCGTCGTGCAAGACCAGCACTTGTATGAGGGCTACACCAAAAACTTGGAAGATAATCAGGACTTCTTCTATACTTTGAAAAAAACTCCAAACGGCAGAACGGAACCCGCACAAGTCAAATCGGCCGACGAGGAGACTGCCAAATGGGTGAAGATAGATGAGGACGATGAGAATTCAGACTCCTTATTCACTGCGATGGCAGTTGGAAAAACAAAGGTCACCGTCAGAGTGAAGGTGGTTGTGCGTGATAAGGATCCCGATGATGAAGACTCCAAGGAGAAATATTACACCATGAAGCGTAAGTTCAATCTTGAGGTGCGTCCAAGAGACAAACAGCCTGAAGGTCATAACGTAGGTGAATATGTCTTGGTGAAAAATGTCAATGAACTGGAAGACGGCACACGCATGCTGTTTATGGGCGCAAGGACAAAGGATGAGGATGTCACTAACTACGCCATGGCCAGCGATAACTCCATGATGGGTGGCGGCAAAGGCGGAAAGAAAGTTGATAATGACAAGATACAGACCAAAGACGATGGCAGGGAGTACATCTTGTTTGATGATGTACCTGATGGCACCCAGGAAATCATCCTTGAGGAAGTGGTTGATGATGCCGGATCTCCAATATTTTATGAAGGAAATAAGGTGTGGCATCTCAACGTTGGTCACGATAAGAATTATGACAAACTCTATCTTTATGCTTCCTTGAAAGCCAAGAAAGAAGGTGAAGATGATGATGAAGAAGGCGGATTCAACATGGATGAAATGATGGAGATGTTCATGCCCAGTTCTGGTCTGAAAGTTGCTACTTTGGCGGAAGCTACCAGCAAAGACACCGAAGGTGTAGTTGTAG
The DNA here is from genome assembly GCA_902803455.1 of uncultured Prevotellaceae bacterium. Lineage (GTDB taxonomy): Bacteria > Bacteroidota > Bacteroidia > Bacteroidales > Bacteroidaceae > Prevotella. The sequence continues at coordinate 2,657 of CADCQC010000283.1, read as the reverse complement.
ATAGTTGCCAGGCGATTATTACCATTACAGACGACATTGCCACAATCAAATTCATCAACATCCCTGCTGATGAGAAAAACACCATTGTGCTCACCAGCTCCTTCGACATGGATTCTATGATGAATATGTTCAGCAGCAAGGAAAATGAGGATGAAACTCAAGATCCAAGTACTGAAGGGCAAAATACTGAAGGGCAAAATACTGAAGGTAATACCGGCATGGGCAATTTCGACTTCTTCATGGCTTCGTTCAACACCAAGAAACCTGATGAAGTGGATGGCAAGAAAGCCATGCTACCGCGTATCTTCGGTTTCGTGCTATATGATCAATACCCGATCACCATTGGTGCAGCAGAGTGGATGACCATCGTGAGCGAATATAATGTGGCACCGGAAAACGACGTGGAGGCTTACGTGGTGACTAAAGTGGCTCCTGGCAACGAACAATACTTTGCCCAACTTGAACCTGTGACACAACTGAAAGGTGGCGAACCTTATCTGCTGCATGCTCCCTCGAAAGAATACATCATGACGAGAATTCCTGAAGAGTTTGAAGTTGAAGAACCTGACGTAAACTTCCTCCTGGTGAGCGACAAGAATACTGATGGCAATACGGACATCACCAACGTGTATGTGCTGGCCAACAAGAGCTTGGGCGTGGGATTCTATAAGTGGGCCGGAGGAGCATTGGGCACAGGACGCGTCTATCTGTATGTGGAACCCGAAGAAGAATCACCGTCGGGTGCTGGTGAATACATTCATTTTGGAGATGCACCAACAGATATTTCTACTGTCATCAATCAGGATGCTACAGAGGACGCCCCATATTTCAACCTCAGTGGTCAGCGTATGAATAATCATCCTTCACAGAAGGGTATCTATATTACTGACGGCAGGAAAGTTGTAATCAAATAAACATGACGATCATGAATACTATTGAAGATAAAAAGAAAAAAATCTATTCATGTCCAATGATAGAAACGGAGCATCTCTTGGGTGAAATACTTCAAGTGGAATCATTGCCCGTGGTTGTAAACCCTAAGCAACCAAATGATTATCAAGATTTTGTAAGTGACTTCGATGAACTGCTCGCAGGTGAGTCTTCACTGTGGGATGAAGAAGAAGAGTAACCTCAACAGCGATGGTCATCCTTCATTAATAGACATGATTATGCGAAAACTGACAATCCTTATGACAACTGCAGCCGTGAGCCTCTTGCTCACGGACTGCAGCTTGTATAAAGAAATGCATGGCACTTATGAGTCGCAAGCGGAAATCCCTTCCGACACTTATGGTATAGGGCAGGATGTCAAGGAGGCTACAGGCAATGGCTCATTGGCTGACTTGTCGTGGCGTGAGTTTTTCACTGACCCAGTGCTGCAACAACTCATCGAACAGGTTCTGGCCAAAAACACCGACCTGAACACGGCCTGTATTGCCATCGAGAAGAGCGAGGAATCGCTGAAAGCCGCTAAGATGGCCTACCTGCCATCGCTTTACTTCTCACCATCAGGCACACTGTCAAGTTTCGACTTCAGCCCTGTCAGCAAGACCTACAACATGCCGCTTCAACTCAGTATGGATGTCGATTTGTTCGGTTCCATCACCAACAAGAAGCGTGCCGCCAATGCCGTGCTGCTGCAGGCACAAGTAAGGGAAGAGGCCGTGAGAGCCAATCTCATCTCCACGGTGGCGCAGCAGTACTATATGTTGCAGGTCCTCGACCGGCAGTTGGAGATCCTGACGGTTACCGACAGCCTCTGGAACGCCTCTTTGGAGACGGAAAAGACGTTGTGGGAGAATGGAAAGATTTATTCCACCGCCGTCAACCAGATGGAGTCGTCATATCTCAACGTGAAGACACAAATCGTGGATACACGACGCAATATCAGAGGTGTGGAGAATGCCATCTGCCGTCTGCTGGCCCAGGCGCCTCAGCCTGTCAAGCGTAGCCAGTGGGGAAGCAGCGCACTGCCTGAGCATGTTGACTCCTCCACAGGACAAAGAATGTTTGATAAGAAATTTATTCAGATAGGTGTGCCTGCTGAAGTGCTCCAAAACCGTCCCGACATCCGTCTGGCCAACTTCGCGATGGAGGAGGCTTTCTATAACACACAGGCTGCACGTGCGGCTTTCTTCCCCAGTCTCACCCTACAGGGCGTGGCAGGATGGACCAACAGCGCCGGAAGCATGGTGGTGGATCCCGGAAAAATCCTCCTCAATGCGGTCGCCTCTCTCTCACAGCCCATCTTCGCCCGTGGCAAGATCAAGGCCAACCATCGGATTGCCCAACTCACAGAGAGTGATCTGCAACGCAAATATGTGCAGACCGTCATCGATGCCGGTAATCAGGTGAACGAGGCGCTGGCTGATTGTCAGGCGGCACGTGAGAAGCATGCCTACTATCACCGACAGGTAGATGTGTTGCATGAAGCATACATCGGTACGCATGAACTGATGGACAACGGCAAGGCCAACTATCTTGAGGTGCTCACCGCACAGGAGAGCCTCCTCAACGCCCAGCTCAGCGAGGCCATGAATATGTATAATGGCGCGAAGGCTGTGATCGCCCTCTACATCGCCCTCGGAGGAGCCACGAAGTAGTTTCCCGAGGAAGTCACACCAGCGTGGTGCTTTTTCCATCGCCACGATGTGCAG
>CADCQC010000282.1 GCA_902803455.1 uncultured Prevotellaceae bacterium | reverse complement strand
ATGGTGCATGGCGGTGAGAAGTTCAACAAGAGTGTGATCCTCAATGATGAGGTCCTCAAGGAGTTTGAGGCTTGCTCGGAACTGGCTCCCCTTCATAATCCCGCCAACCTGAAAGGTGTCAATGCCGTCAAGGAACTGATGCCTGGACTGCCACAAGTGGGCGTCTTCGACACGGCTTTCCATCAGACCATGCCGCCGAAGGGTTTCATATATGCCATACCTTATGAGCTGTATGAGAAATATGGTATCCGTAGATATGGATTCCATGGCACCAGCCACCGCTATGTGTCGGCAAGGGCTTGTGAGTTCTTGGGAATCCCTGCAGAGGGAACCAAGATGGTGACCTGCCATGTCGGAAATGGCGGTTCTATCTGTGCTGTGAAGGATGGCAAGTGCATCGACACATCCATGGGTCTCACTCCATTGGAAGGTCTGGTCATGGGTACACGTGCTGGTGACATCGATGGCGGTGCCGTGACATTCATCGAGAAAAAACTCGGATTGGATGCTGATGGCATGTCCAACCTCCTTAACAAAAAGAGCGGTGTAGCTGGACTGACTGGCGGTAAGAGTGACATGCGTGATGTGGAGGCTGCCGCTGCTTCAGGAGATGACCGCGCACGACTGGCTCAGGATATGTATTTCTACCGCATCAAAAAATATATCGGTGCTTACGCAGCCGCCATGGGCGGACTGGATGTCGTCGTCTTCACCGCTGGTGTGGGCGAGAACCAGACGAGCATGCGGGCTGAGGTCTGCAAGGACATGGAGTTCCTGGGCATCAGGTTTGATGAGAAGAAAAACATGACGCGGGGTGAGGAGGCTATCATCTCTGCTGATGACTCACGGGTGAAAGTTGTCGTCATTCCTACCGACGAGGAACTGATGATCGCCACCGATACGATGAACCTGCTTTAAATCGCCAATCATCTATTCACATCTGATGAAAACGAAGAGTGATACTTTCCAGGTAGAGACTGACCTGCAATGGGTAGATGCCTCGCCAGGTGTCAAGCGGCAGATCATGGGCTACGACGGACAGCTGATGATGGTGAAGGTGAAATTTGAGCAGGGTGCTGTCGGAACACCGCACACCCATTACCATAGTCAGGTGTCGCTGGTGGCCTCGGGAAAGTTTGAGGTGACCATCGGCGATGAGGTGAAAATTCTCTCTGCCGGTGACGGATACTACGTGGCTCCTGATATGCTTCATGGCTGCGTGTGCCTTGAGGCTGGCGTGCTCATCGACACGTTCAGTCCGATGCGACAGGATTTCTTGTAGAATAATCGAGGGTCTTCCCTCATCTATCTTGAAGGGTGCCCCGATTATACGGGGCACCCTATTACAGACACTTTTACACACATGATGAAGATAGTGCGATTGCTCACATGCCTATGTCTGATGGGACTCATGGAGGGGATCTCTGCGCAAGCGACATTCACCAATCCCATCTTAGGGGGTGATTTCCCAGATCCCACCATCTTGCGTGATGGACATGATTATTATCTCACCAATTCTGCATTCGATTATCAACCAGGACTGGTGGTGTATCATTCACGCGATTTGGTGAACTGGACACCTGTGAGTTATGCACTCAAGACGTATCTCGGATCTATATGGGCACCCGATATCAAGAAGTATAAGGGGAAATACTATATTTATTTTACCGTGCATGGTGACCGCCGCACCAACTGCGTGGTGTGGGCTGACTCACCTGCAGGCCCATGGAGCGATCCCGTCGACCTGAATATCGGAGACATCGACCCTTGTTTTGTGGAGGGTAACGACGGGCGCTGTTACCTGGTCATGAGTGGTGGCAACCGGTGGACGCTCACCGATGACTGTCTCGCTGTGGTGCCAGGATCAAAGGTGCATTTTTATGATGGGTGGATTTATCCTGAGGAGTGGCAGACCGAGGGATTTTGCCTTGAAGGGCCTAAAGTCTACCATATCGGAAAATATTTCTATTATATCAGTGCCGAAGGTGGCACTGCAGGGCCTCCCACCAGTCACATGGTGGTCGTGGCCCGTTCTGAGTCGATTGATGGCCCTTGGGAGAATATGCCATCCAATCCGCTGATCCATACCTGGTCGAGGCAGGAGCGGTGGTGGTCGAAAGGTCATGGCTCACTCATCGATACCCCCGACGGACAATGGTTCTGTGTCTATCATGCCTATGAGAACGGTTTTTATAATTTGGGCAGACAGACGCTTATGCAACCCGTCCACTTCACCGACGACGGATGGATCAAGGCTGACGGAGGTGATGCCAGTGGGGTGATGACGGCTCCCGGACAGCAGCGCAGCGGTGAACGGCTCGCAAGGCTCAGTGAGTTCAGAATGGGACTCGAATGGCGCTTCTATAAGTCGTTTGATCCTTCCAGGGTCTCTGTTGACGGACAACGCCTGACTTTGCGCGGGCAAGGCAACAGCCTGGGGACTTCTGCCCCGCTGATGTTCATCGCAGGAGCACACAAATATGAAATTGAAGCGGAGATCTCCCTCCAAGGTCAGGTGAGGGCGGGTCTTTGCCTTTATTATAATGATCAATACAACGTGGGAACGGCTTTCGACGGGCAGCGGCGTTACCGCTACCGAAGGGATAAAGCCAATGGAGTAGGGCAAACCAATACACAACACCTGTGGCTCAGGCTGCGCAACGACGAACATGTCGTGACGGCTTATTGGAGTAATGACGGAAAGACATGGCAACGGGAGACCTGGGGACAGGAAATCTCGGGCTTCAACCACAACACGCTCTATGAGTTTCAAAGCGTGCTGCCAGGTGTCTTCTGTGAGGGTGAGGGACAGGCCATCTTCTCACATTTTAAATATCGCGAACTATGAGACGGATCACATTGTTCATGGCTTTGATGCTCATGACGCTTATCACCAAGGGTGCCGACAAAGATGTGCTCGGTGCCATGCGAAAGGCCACACAATATATGATGGACGTGGCTTCGTATAATGGAGGTTTCGTGTGGAATTATCTGCCTGACTATTCCCGGCAGTGGGGTGAGTTGGAGGCGCGGCGCACCATGGTGTGGTTGCAGTCTCCAGGAACGCCTGATGTGGGAGAGGTGCTGCTCGATGCCTACCATGCCACCGGCGATGAGTATTATTATGAGAGTGCGAGATGCGTGGCTCTTTGTATCATTCAGGGTCAGTTGCCTTGTGGCGGGTGGAATTATGTGTTTGATATGGAACCAGAGGACTCTCTGAAAAACTGGTATGCCACCATCGGGCGACAGGCCTGGAGACTGGAGGAGTTCCAGCACTATTATGGCAATGCGACCTTCGATGATGGGGCTACTAAGCATTGTGCAGAGTTCCTGTTGAGAATCTATCTTGAGAAAAAGGATGAGACTTTCGGGCGCCCACTCAGAAAAGCCATCGATTTCATGCTCGAGAGCCAGTATGACAATGGTGGATGGCCACAGCGATATCCTTTGATGTATGACCATCCTTTCAAGGGAAAGGCAGACTACACCTCTTTCATCACGCTCAACGATAATGTGATGGTCGATAATATTGATTTCTTGTTGCAATGCTACACCTCATTGGGGATGAGTCAGTTGCGTGATCCTATCCTGAAGGCTATGCGGCTATTGCGTGATCTGCAGCAGCCTAAACCATATGCCGGATGGGCAGACCAATATACTCCCGGTGATCTGAAACCAGCCCACGCACGTTCCTATGAACCCAAGGCTGTCAACACTGGGACGACCATCGCGATGATCGAGAAGATGATGGAGTTCTACCGCATCACGGGCGACAAGAGTTTCTTGCAGGGCATTCCCGATGCCATTGACTTTCTGGAGAGCCAGCGCCTGTCGGATACATTGGCCGAACAGGTGAGACGCACACCTTTGCAGGTGGATGAGTTTCTCATGCCAAGATTTATCAATCCTGATAACGGACAACCGTTATATGTGCACCGGAAAGGTTCGAATGTGGTCAATGGGTCCTATTATACCGATGAGGTAACCATGGGAACGATCGCTCACTATAGTTCTTTCACCACGGTCAACACCGACCGTCTGCGCCAGACTTTCGCTGATGTGAAATTGTATAGACAACAGGATCTGGAGCGCAACTCTCCACTCAAGGTCAGTCAAAACCAAGGCCCCAAGGCGTTTTATTTCCAACCCAACAGCATGAGGCGTTCAGGGATGCCTGCTCCTTCGGTCAACCAGATTTTGGCCTCTCTCAACGACAAAGGATATTGGCCTGTCACGTTAAGGCAGGTGAGCTATCCCTATAAGCCGATACCTTCGAAAATGAGTTCCGACAGCGACGACAACACTTACTCCCAGACCATGGCGGGTGATGAGTATGATACCTCACCTTATGCCAATCAGGAGGTGAGGGGTATTTCCACGGGTGCCTATATCCAAAACATGACGACGCTCATCGCTTCATTGAGAAAGAAAGCGCAACCGACGGTGTCTGGACTTGATCCAGAGCGGTTTGAGGAGACGGTGGAGGGAAAACAAACCCATCTCTACACATTGAAAAATCAGGGCTTGGAGGCATGTATCACCAATTATGGCGCAAGGCTGGTCTCACTCATGGTGCCCGACGTGGAGGGTAATTACGATGATGTCGTGCTGGGCTTCGACAATGTCGGTGACTACCATCTGAGGAAAAATAATTTCGGCAGCATCATAGGACGTTATGCTGGACGTATCAAGGGGGCGCAATTCATGCTTGAAGGAAAACCCTATCGCCTGCAGCAGACTGGTGGCGGCAATATCTCTCATGGTGGATACCCTGGCTTTGCCGACAAGGTATGGGATGTGGTGGAAAAGACCGATACCACCCTGCGGATGCGGTTGGTGTCTCCTGATGGGGAGAACGGATTCCCAGGCAAACTGACGGTTGATGTTATCTATACATTGACCTATAACCATTCTCTGTTGTTGGATTATGAGGCTACCACAGACAAACCTACCGTGATCAATCTGACCAACCACACGTTTTTCAACATCTCCGGACATCCGGAGAAAGACGTGCTGGGTCAAAAACTCCGTATCGATGGAAAATACATCGCGACGTATGATAAGGATAAGAATGTGGACGGTAATTTCATGAAGGTGCGCAACACACCGTTTGACTTCACCTCAGAAAAAACGATCGGCGCTGACATCGAGATTTATGATGAGCAGATGGGCATCACCAAAGGATATGACCATTCTTATCTCTTGCGTCATCCTGGTGACGTTTCCGTCCCGGCGGCCATCTTGTTTGATGAGGAGAGTGGACGGCAGCTGACGGTCTATACCACAGAACCTGCACTGCATTTCTATTCAGCCAACGGACTCAATGGTTCTCTCGAGGGGAAAAACGGTATCAGGTATCAAAAGCAGTCTGCTGTATGCTTTGAGACCATGCATTTTGCTGATGCTCCCAACCAGCCATCCTTCCCCTCCACGACCTTGTTGCCTGGAGAAACCTATCGCTCGCATACGGCATTTGTCTTCTCCGGACGGACTCCTCAGAAACGTAATTTATTGCGTACCATTCTGGTCTATGGTGGTGCGGCCAGCCTTACGGGCCTTGGCGTCGTGGGTGTGCTCTCATTGATTCATTAGGAATGCCAAACAAGATTAACAATTCCAAAAAATGGTTGCATTTTTTGGAGTATATCTGTTGTTTGCATTAATTTTGGGGGGTATGAAACATTGGCTCTTCATAGGTTTGATGGCACTCAGTGCTGTTGATGTCGCGGCACAGGAGGACTTCCGCAGTTCCGTGACAGAAATCGGATTGGGCAATCCGATACAGGAACCTGACGTATCTAAGGTGGTCTATGCACCTGATTCCTTGCAACCTGCTGCGGAGGGACTTCGCAGTGAGTGGACTTTCTTGCCCGACCAATATGACACTTGGGCATCGGCATATCTGCCATGGGGTGGATATGCATGGGGATGGGCACCTTGGCGACTGCATGAGGGACTCAATGTCAGTCTGTCCGCATCGTTGATCACGTCGCTGGGTAAGAATTCTTATCGGGGGGTTGGGTTCGGACAACAGTTGTCTGCCATGTATCTGACACCGCTCACCAAGGACAACCGCTTGTCGCTCACGGTCGGAGGATATTTCAACAATTTGTCATGGGGCCATCGGAATATGCGGGATGCTGGCTTGTCTGCTATTCTCGATTATCGTATCAACGATCATTGGGAGGCTTTCCTTTATGGACAGAAATCCTTGGTGTCGGATAAGCATATTCCACGACCTCTGTATGACATGGGAGCCGTGGGCGACAGAATAGGTGCGGGTGTCATCTATCATGTCAACCCGTCGTTCAGCGTGGAGGTGTCTTTCGAGCATGCGGCATTTCCGCAGCGTGACTCCTTCCATGATACCTACATGCGAATGTCACCCCCGACCCGATGAGCCTTCTGACTATTTCATCTTCTCCAAGGTGATCTTGGCGTAGTCGTCACCCATGACGGCTGCCTTGTTCACCCAAAGACGTCCCAGTTCCTTGTTGCGCTTCACACCATAACCATAGTAGTAGCAGATGCCTAGACCGGTCTGGGCAGGAGCGTAACTCTGCTGGGCGGCCTTTTCCATCCACTTGAAGGCTTCCTCGTAGTTCTGGTCGATGCCCATGCCGTGGAAATACATGTTGCCGATGTTGTATTGTGCTTCCGCATTGTCTTGTTCAGCTGCTTTCAGATACCATTTGGCTGCTTCTTCATAGTTTTGTTCCACCAGAGTACCTTTGTCGTAATGACGGCCGAGAGACATCTGGGCGGGAGCATAGCCTTGTTCTGCTGATTTGGTGAGGTATTCGATGGCTCTCTCGGCATTCTCACCGATGCCGTCACCACTGGCGTACATACGTCCGATCTCAAATTGTGAGCGGGCATCGCCAGCGTCGGCCAAACGGAGAAAATACATAAAGGCTCGTTCTGGAGCCCTGTCTACTCCCTCTCCGTTCATATAACAATAGCCCAGGTTGTAAAGGGCAGCGCTGTTACCTTGTTCGGCTGCCTTCGTCCACCATTTCACAGCTTCAGCATAGTTGAGATCCACGCCTTTCATCTGATAGTAGCAGGAACCGAGGTTGAATTGTGCTGGGGCATATCCCAGTTTGGCTGCCTTGGCATACCAGTCGGCTGCCTTGGCATAGTTCTTGTCAAAGCCCTCGCCACCTACGTCATAACAGTGTCCGAGACTGTTCATGGCTTGCAGACTGCCTTTTGCTGCTGCTTTCTCATACCATTTCACGGCTTCATTGATGTCTTTGGGCACCCCATAGCCTTTCTCTAAACAGAAGGCAAGGTTGAATTGCGCCTCCAGATTACCCTTGTTGGCTGCTTGCATATACCAGTGTGCGGCTTCTTTAAAGTCGGCGGCCACACCTTTGCCTGCCAACAGACGGTTGGCAAGTTCCACTTGAGATTTCACGATGCCGTCGTTGGCTTCCTTACGTAACTTGGTGATATCGGTGCCTGACTGTGCCTTGACAATGCTGGTCAGCATCAGAAGGAACAACAGGGTGATGATGTTTTTTTTCTTCATCCTAATGCATATTGATAGTTTGACGGGGCAAAATTACTGTAAAAAAATCATTCTTCCCCGTATGAGGTTGATAATTTAATATTACTTAAACATCTGGAGGCTCAGAAGATGAAGACTCTCAGGGTGTAAGGGGGAATCTGTAAGTCGCCACCCGACACGGTTCCTTTCTCGCATCCGATGCGTTGGTCGCCTATCTGTCCGCTGAATCCCTCATATGGAGTGCCGTCGGGCAGACTGATGCCGTTGAGATGGAGCGTCAGGGGCTTAGGGAGGGCGTTGACCACCTTCAGATAGTGCTTGCCGGTCTTGCTGTCCTCGACTACACTGGCCACCACGCGGCGGTGGATGTCGTCGTCGGCACTGACTTGGCTGTTGATGTAGCGGTCGCCGCTGTAGACGGAGAAGAGGCGCTGGGTCTCATAACTCGGTGTGGTGCGCACTTCTGTATTCGTGAAGTAAATGAGGTCGGGATCCCAGTTGTGGTGCTTGTCGTTGGCGAGCAGTGGGGCGTATGAGGTCATGGCCACCACGTCACCGTTGCGCTCCACGTTGCACAGATGGATGGCTTCTGCCAAAGCGGTCTCCACATTGCTGCGCTTCTCGCGGGTGCTGGCGGCATATTCTCCTAAATACACTTGTGGAGCCTGCCGGTCGTAGTGGTCATAGTAGTCCTGATGGTTGATAAACCAGCCGGTGCTCTCGTAATAATGCTCGTCGACCATGTCGATGATGTCATGGTGCTTCTTGGCGTAGTCCCATCCCTCGATGTAGTCGGCTGAAGGCGTATGGAAAGGTCCTACTGTGCCACAGACTGTAATCTGAGGATATTTCTCTTTGATGGCTTTGCAGATCATGCCATATCGCTCCTCAAAAACGGTGGAGATGATATCTTCGTTGCCGATTCCGACATACTTCAGGTGGAAGGGGGCGGGATGACCTGCGTCGGCACGCATCTTCGCCCATCGGCTGGTAGCAGGGTCACCATTGGCCCACTCTATCATGTCGAGGATCTCCTGACAATAGGCTGGCATGTCGGCCATGGGGATTCCTCCTTGTTGACCGCCATAGTGATTCTTGTCAGCGGCAGAGTTCTGGCAGGGAACACCGGCGGCGAGCACGGGTAGCGGTTCTGCTCCGATATCTTCGCAGAACTGGAAGTATTCATAGAATCCCAGGCCACGGGTCTGGTGGTAGTTCCAGATATTGAAATCGGGCTTGCGGTCTTGGAGTGGTCCCACCGTGTGGTTCCAGTGGTAGATGTTGTCGAGTCCTTGTCCATGGCTCATGCACCCGCCGGGGAAGCGCACGAATTTGGGATGCAGGTCGGCGATGGCCTGCGCAAGGTCTTTTCGGAGACCGTTTTTCCGGTTCATGAAGGTTGCCTGGGGGAAAAGGCTCACCATGTCAACAGCGGCCTTGCCTTTCTTCAGAGGAATCAGGCGCAGACGACACTCGCGGGTGGAGGCCAATGCCCGTTTTTTGGGCTGTTGACTGTTGAGGACAACAGAATAAGGCTGCCAACCGTCACCCTGAGAGGTGAATTTGCCCTCGGCAAGCACTTCGCCGGCGGTGGTGATGAGTTGCACAAGCCATTTCTTCTTCTTACAGTCGATATTGCGCACATAGACGGAAAAGTCATATAACTGCCCCGGGTCACTGTCGATGATGCCGTCCCATCCTTCATTGTCGATGGCAACAGACTCCAAGATAGCATAATGGGGGTTCTGGGTGCTCAACGGGTTATCGGTGCCGATGGTGATGGGGGTATCTGCATGCCAGGCGGTGGTGGCGGTCCATTCCTTGCGGTCGGCATTGCTGTATTCGAAGTCGCGGTTCTGTATCAGTTCGGCATACAGCCCGCCGTCGGCGGCGTAACTGATATCTTCAAAAAAGATACCGATGAGCTTGTCGCTGATGGCTTTTTTCTGTTGAGGGGAGACGGTCAGCGTGGCTGTGGCCTCGGTGAGTCCGGAGAAGCGAGTACCGTCATCGCCCATGCGCTCGGCGCTCATCTCGCCGTCACGGCGGAGCATCTCATGGTGGGTGAGCAGGGTGACAAGTTCGCCTTGCGTGATGTTGAACACTTGTCCTCCATAAGACTTGCCCTTCACGGTGATGGTGTCACCGCCCCAAGCCTCATCGCTGATGCTGCTCTCCTCATCGGCATTGAAGTGGCGAAAATCTTTTGATGCTTGCAGGTAGCGTTTACCGTCGGCCGACTGGTAGAAGATATCGAACGTGCCGTCATCACCTTCAAAAACGATGGGTTTCAGACAGTTACGGGTACTCATGCGGGGATAGTCCTGTGGCCGCCAGGTTATGAGGTCAGCACTGTAGGCAGCGGCGAAACAGGGGGCTTTGTCGTTGAGTTGCCAAACGGCGCGCCAGGTGCCGTCGCTCGCATGCACGATATTGGGATGGTACATTCGTTTCTCTGCTCCCCACTGACCGTAGTCCGAGGCGCAGATCTGACCGATCTCCTGCCAGTTGCCGTCGAAGTCAAGATAGGCGACATGCAGGCCGGCACGTTCTCCCGGACAATAGATGAAAATCTCACGGTCGACGTTATCGCCTTCATTATTTTCGTTTTCTGCTGATTCTTCATCTTGCGCCAGCATTGGGGTGGGGGTCGCCAGACAGACCAGCGAAGTGAAAAGGATGAGGATAGACTGTATTTTCATATGATGTTTTAAAAGATAGTAGTTGTGATTGGTGGCAAAGTTAATGATTTTTTTCGAGTTTTAGGAGAATAGGTTCTGAAATGTGTATTTCTGATAATAAGAGAAGGATTTTGACAATAGAGAAAGAAAAAATCCCCTCCCAAACACCAGTCTGGGAGGGGATTGAAAAGTTTCCATGAGGGATAATCAGCGTCCGATGACCACTTTGTGGTTTCTCACGATATAGATACCAGCGCTGAATCCTTGATGCACGCTTATTCCTTTAGGAATCTGCAGGATGCGGCAGAGGCGTCCGTCGGCTGTATGGACAGGCAATGCCATGTCCGTAGCCGACTGGATGATGATCTTGTCGCCTTCCACACGAAGCGTCCAGTTTGGTGACTGGAGGTCGTGGATGGCTGTCGGATCATTCTGCAGCCAGGACACAGAGGTGCTGTTGCTGCCTTTGAAACCTTGTGCGTCAAAGATATCCTTGGTGCTCACCGTCAATACATAATAGCCGTAGCCGGTGGTCAACTTGTAGAGGTTGAGCATAAAGGAGGTGCCATCAATAGGATTGACGTCAATCTGGCTGTTGTCGAGTCGTTTTCCTTCAAAGGTGAGTGTGACATCTTCATTGGTGAAGGAAGCGGGGATCACTTCCTTGTTGAGCACCACGGTAACACCTTGTACATTACCGATGGTCTCACCATTTTCTGGCTGACCACTGATGCTGACGATGTCCAGTTCCAGATCGGCTTTCGGCTCGAAGGTGAGGGTGTAGGACTCGGCGGTGCCCTCCAGCAGGTCGGCGATGTGCAGACGGTTCTCATGGAGAGGGCTCTTGCCGTCGCGCAACGTGACGTAGGTCTGCCAGATATTGCGCAGACTCATCTCTTGACCGTCGCTGTTGCGGATGATGCCTGTCAGTTGCTTTTTCCCACCTGTGGGGTCTGGAATGTTGCCATATACCCAACCGGCTTCAGGAGCCCCCACCACCAATGTATAGACGTCGTTAGATTGACGGTTCACGCTGATGGTCGTGGTAGGTTGCAGTTCTTCCACGGTGCCGTCGGTGAGATACACCATGTCGGGCTGGTCATTGGCATCTTTGATATCGTTGACGATAAATGCGCGATGATCGGTTCCTGGCACCATCACACTGCGGATCAGTTCGTGGATGGACACAGCGTCGAGCAGTGAGAGGTCGGGGTTGCCGTGGCTGCTGATGTGGTTGGCTTGGATGTCATATTTGGTGAAATGCCCCAACAGCGAACTCTTCAGCCACCATTGAGCGTAGGCCTGCCCATGGGCGGGAATAGTACCCAAGGAGGTGTAGGCGGAACCGCCGAGTGCCAGCGAGGCTTCCTTGCCATTGAGTTGCGAACTGATGAGCTCAAAGTCTATCAGCAGGCCTTTCTCGTTCTCCACAATCTGGGGCTGTTCGGTTGTCAATCTCAGATTTTTGGCGTCACCGTTACCTTTGTTGTTGATGAGCAGGGCAAATTCAGCCAGTTCGGCTTTCTCCACCACATCGCTGGTCAGCGGGTCGTCACTGATGACATCCCGTTGGAGGAAATAGGTCAGGTCAAGTCGTGGCGTGGGGTTCACAGTCAGCGAAACAGGATTCATCTCATGGGTCACCGTCAGTCCGTTGAGGGGGTCGGTATAGGAGAACGACCCGCCGAAGTCGTAGGTCACAGGACCGTCGGGGGCGGCATATGGCGTGGGGATGAACTGAATGGTGGCTGTTCCGGAGGCGCTTCCCGCCAAGGTCCACCCGGCATCGAGTGCTTTCTCTCCCTGGAAGCCTTCAAGACTTGTCACATCGATTTGGAACTCATGCGAGGTGGCCACATTCCCTTCGGAATCTTTCACCTGCAGATAAATCTTCAGGTTTTGGAGTGCATCGGTCTCATGGCCGTTGTTGATGGTGAGTGTTCCCAGGAATGCCTGACGGGTGAGCACGGCCGTCTGGTTGAGCGACAGGGTGATGGTGGAGCAGATGCCCTCATCTTCCTCCTCGGCTAAGTTGGCGGATGGTGCCTTGAAAGTCGTGCTGTTGGCATTATAGGTTCCTTCCTTACTGCGGAATAAATCGCAGAATATCGACTTGATAGGTGGTCCTGGTGGTAAGGTGATTTCTTCTTCCTCATCGGGATCCTCAACAGGAGGCATTGGAGGACCTGAAGGCGGGATGTCTGGATTATCTTCTTTATCCTTATCTGGATCATCTTCGATGAGGGTAAGCAAGAAGTTATGCAGGTTGTTGCAATCACCGAAATCTTTCCTCGTTTCTGTATATTCTCCATATTCTATGGCATCACAGAGAATCCTGTAATGTGTGATGACGGCCATGAACAGACATGATGGGAATGATTTCTTGACTTTGCTCACCTCAGGTGCCGGTGGTATCACCTTGGCGTAGAGCACTTTGGGCACCTGCGGCTCCAGGATGTCGAAATAGGGATCGTTGAGCCATACCAGTTGACAGCCGTCACTCAATTGGTAATTCAACCGCACATCCTTCACGTTGACAATACCCTTGTTTTCAATGGTTATAGGGAAGATACCGTAAGGCGTAGGCCGCTCATCGGGTATTTCTACGGTGACGTATGGTTTGGGTACCCTGGTCTCGAAGTCGGCTTTCAGTTCCATCTGATACTCGTCGTCCGTTTCGGTTTCCACCACGTCCCAATCGTAGGTCACGTTCTGATAACTGATGAACACCTGCTGGTTTTTCGTGCGTCCTGGGTCTACGACCACGGATCCGCTGTTGCTGGCATGTTTGTAAGCATTCACCTGCAACTCATACCAACCTTCCTCTATCTCCACCGTGAAATGACCGTCAGCACCTGTGGTGCCTTCAACCACCAGTTCTCCTGTAGCGGGCTTCATCACTTTCACTTGAGCACCTTCCACATGGGGAGCCTCTGTGGTGTTGAAAGTGAACTCATCCACGACATCCACGGTGAGGGTTCCTTTCTTGTCAGAGACGGGGGTGACGGTGAACGGGATGGCTACACCGTCGCCGTCAACACAGTTGATGCCCAGATGTCCTTTTATCGGCAGGTTGGGCTGCATCTCCTCAGTGGTGTTGATGTTCAGAATGATTCTGGCTGACCTGCCTGATGGGAGTGAGCCCATCTCGACCGGTGTCGTCTCGGTAATCCAGTCGGGCAGCGACAGGGTGATGGTACCGGTCTCACCCTTACCCACGTTTTGTATGATGATGGGGTATTCCTTCGTGGTGCCGATAGTCACAGTGGTGTTGATTTCCTCGGTCTCGGAGATCAGACTGCCCCGCAACGGCTGTACATAATAGTAGATGTTGTAAGGATAGGAGGCACCCTCGGCCGACTGGATGGTGAGTGGCATCTTCTCCCATTCATTGTTGGGAGTGAGTTCCTGGGCCTCAAAGGTGTAGTGCAGTTCTCCCCATTCACCGGCGCCGAGAGTGGCCAGCGGTTGGAAGTGGAACGTGCCGGAGGTGGCTTCACTGTTCATCTTCACCGTGATGTTGCTTTGGGGAAGAACGCCCTCGTTATACAACCGGATCGTACCTTCATAGGTCTCTGTCTTTCCCGCTTTCCATGTTGACTGGAAGGAGGTGGAATAGAGTCCCACGACATCAAACTCATCCATGGCTTCGTTGCTGTCGTCGCCAGGATAACATCCGCCTAAGATGAAATGGCCGCACTGGTTTGTCAGTGGTGTCCAGATGAGCGAGAATTTTCCCTGGTTGTCGGTATGGGCTTTCAGGGTCTGTCTGGTGCCGTTGTTGATCAGGTAGATCTCAACATCTGCGTTGGCGCCTGCACTGCCGGTGGTGCTTCCTGTGATGGTCACCGGCTGCCTCTGGTCATAGCGTTCCTTGTCGGCTTTCACATTGACGATGAAGTTGGACTGCACGTGGAGGATAAGGGCCTCTGAGAGATTGTTCACGTAGAGCAGTTCTCTCACCTCACGGTTCTCATTGGCTTCTGCCTGCACCACATGGTCTCCCGTCTTGGTGGGAACGGTCAACTGATGATGCAGTTGAATGCTTCCGCCGGCGGCGATGGGTGATGGGGTAGTGAGGGTGGACACCTGTTTCCCGTCAAGCCGCAGGGTGATGGGGAGGTTGCCGGGAAGGGCTGTGTTGCCGGTGTTCTTCACCTCGAAGGTCAGGTTGACAACCGATCCTACCTCTGGTGTCAGATTGTCTGCCTTTAATTCGCCCAATGCCACGTCGGGTTGGTTCTGGTCGGTGATCAACATCCACAGACTTCCTTCGGCATAACCTTCGGCTTGTGCCAGGAAGGCCACCACGGCATCGTCGTTGGCTGCACTGTTGCGCTTCGCTGAGATGGTCACGGTCTTGCTGTTCTCACCGGCAGCGAATGTCACCTGATGGTTATAGGTCAGCCTGTCATCCTGGTCACTGCTGAGTGTTACCGTCAATGGGGTGGCGTTGTTGCCGGAGGTGTTGCGGCTGATGACAAGGGCCACATTGGCTCCCTCCAGCAGCACCTTGGTGTCTGCGGTGAGTGCCAGTGCGGGACCGTCGTCATCGGTTACCGTGATGGTCTGTGTGAGTTGTCCATGTCCGTTACCTTCTGCAGGACAGTTGCATGAGGTGGCATAGACCGTGGCGGTCACCTCATATGGCCTGTCTCCTTCGACGGTACTGTTGTCGTAGACACCAATGTTGAACTGCACCTCAGCTTCTCCTTCTTTCATGACAAGGGTTGTGGAGGGATAGTGCAATACGCCGTTGGAGTTGTCGGAGAGCAACAGGGTCACCTTCTTGTCGAGCTGGTCCGTGCGGCGGATGACACCGATAGCGGCCTGGGCACCTGCTGACTCGCTCACAGTACTGGGGGTCAGGGTGAAGGTGAGGGTTGGCATGTCGTTATCGGTCAGCATCACGAGACATTCGCCCTGAGCAAAACCGGTCGCACGGGCATAGATAGCGGCAGTCTGCAACTGGTCGATCACTTGGTTGTCGGTCACTTGTACCTTGATGGTCGAAGTCGTACTGCCTGGTTGGATGGTCACTTCCTTCGCATAGGACAGCCGTCCGGGGACATCATCGTTCAGGGCGATGGTCACAGGGATCGAAGCGGCTCGCGAAAGAGTGATGGTCAGATCAAAGGCTTCTCCTTCTGCCAAGTCGGTTTTGGAGGCAGTCAACAATATGGGTGGTAGATCATTGTCGATCACCGTCAGTTGCGTGGTGATGGCCTCATAACCGTTACCCGAGGCGGAGAGGGTGAAAACAGAGTCTTCGTCGACTTGGTCGTTGTCAGCGAGATCCAACATGAAATAGCCGCCGGAGGCTCCTTCAGAGATCGTCACGGAAGTGGGGATCGTGACTCGGTCGTCACCTTCTACCTGCAGGAGGAAGGTCTCGGCCTTGTTGCGGCTTCCGCTTCTCGACAGCAGACAGCGCACTTGGTCGTCGCTGCCTTCAGTCAGTCGTGCCGGGAGGGTGAAGGAGAGTTTTTTGCCTACGGTGACAGCATTGTAGGGGGTGATGGCGGTGTTGTTGTCGAGGAGCGTAGTGCTCTCACCAGCATCAGCATCGGGCACCACTTCCACCTTCAGTGCACAGGATCCGTCGGCACCAGGCAATTCTGACAAGGTGATGGCTGCCTCGCGTGTGACTTGTTGTCCTGCTGCAAGCGATGACTCTTCAGGGCGCAAAGAGGCAATCGGTACCTCGTGGCCGGAGGTCATGACGAGCGATATCCGTTCGCTCCATCCACCAGCAGAGGAAACCTCACCCACGTTGGACACCGTCCATTGGGCACGGAGAACACCACCTGGTTCCACCGCTGTGGTCAGGGACTGCAGACCGCTGATCTCAAAGTCCGGTGTGTGGGTGATGGTGATGCTGCCATCGGTAGGTGTCGTGGCCACATTGATGCCCTGCGGGTCGCTGAGCACCACGCGGGTCAGCGTGATGGGATAGGTGGCCTCTTCCTCCAATGTCTCAGAGAGGGTGGCGCGGATGGTCACCACCTCACCGCTGTTGGCTCTGATGGCTTGGTTGGAGGGGGAGAAGACGATGATGGTGTAACGGCCGCCGCCATGATCTTCTGCCGAGACAGCATGGTCGGCTTTGCGGTCGGCATTCAGGGCCACACTCTCTGTCTGGAGGGTGATGCCCTCGGGTGTGATGATGTCCCATTGCATGCCTACGATATCCGAACGGGTATTGTCCAGACAGACAGGTAGGTTGATCGTGGTCCCTTTGATGCCTTTGACATGGGGCACATACAGATGGTTCACATCCTGTGCTATCGTGATTGTTGCTGTCAACAGCAGCAACAGTAGAAGGTTGATTCGGTAGATCTTCATGTCAGATGCTATTTGGTTGAGATTTTCTTGATGAGGGTGCTGTCGTCGATCGTCACTTTCACGACTACTGGCTGACGGGGCAACAGACAGAGTGTGGTATGGCCTGCGGTCAGATGGTCGATGTTGCCGCTGCCGATGAGTTGCCCTGCGAGGGTGTACACATTCCATGTCACGTCGCTGCGCTGTCTGTTCGACCACAACCGCAGATGCTGTCCGTGGGTGGTTACCATCAGGTCGTCGGTGACGGTGGTGATGGCTGTCGGACTCGTGTTGAGAGAGGTGTCGATGTCGAGGGCTTCACTATCCACGAGTTCGGCGCTGACCACTGTGGTGTGGCTTGTCTGGGCGATCGCGGTGCGGCCGGCCGGCAGTTCCTGTCCCATGATGGAATAGCCGATGAGTCTCACCGTCGCTCCTTCTTGGGTAATCGTGCATTGCATACCCATGTCGTCGAGCAGCCAGGTGGGTGTACTGTCACCTCCTGCTAAAGTGATGTCAAAGGCGGCCACGGGTAGTTCGCTCTCCACGATGAGTTGTCCGTTCTCAATGTAGACGTGGGCTTGGCTGTTGTCTGTGCCGGTCTCGTGGGCGGAGAGATAGGCGGGTGCTTTCTTCATGACGGAAGCAGGGGTGATCATCTCCCTCACGAGGGCTACCACATCTTGTACGTTGATCACATCATCGGCGATGATGTTGGCGGCGGTGTGGTTGAAGAAATCCATGGGGCGCTCAAGCGAGAGGTTGATGGCGCGCTGTAGGTCACCGACATTTACACGACCGTTGAAGTCGATGTCGCCAGGAGCAAAGTCAAACTTCACTGACATCTGATGATTGCCTGCCGTGGCATGGAGCATCGCACCGTTGGACTGCCGGTAAACCGAGGTGTTGGCGTCATGGCGCTGGATGTGGAAGCCGTTGTCGCGCAGTTGCAGTTGGGCGCGCCAGGTGGGCTCACTGATGGCATCGGCGAGGGAGAGGACGATATCGCTCTTGTAGTCGCGTGTGGCATGCTGGTAGAGCAGGATGGTGGGCATCTTCTCCATCAGTGGTTTTGTGTCGATGAGGGAATTGTAGGTGAAGGACTCGTCGATGGTCTGCCGGCTGATATCGAGTTTTTCGATATGCTGTGGCAGCACAGGGGTGAGTTGGGTCAGATGACATCCGGCAAGGTTGAGGGAGATCAGTTCGGGGAACAGGTCACCGATGGCTCCTGCGTTACCGGTGAGACGGTTGTCGGAGAGGTCAAGATATTTCAGTGGCATGCGTGCCTTTACCTTGTCACGCACCTGTCCCATGAGGGTGGCGATGTCGCCATGGATGGCATTGCCGCTGAGGTTGATATCCATGAGTTCGGGCAGCGTGAAGAGGGATGCGCTCAACGTGCCGCTGAGGTTGTTGGAGGGCAGACTCACACGAGTCACACGTCCAGCACGGGTCTTCACACCAGGCAACCGTCCAGTATTGGCGGCGTTGCTGCCAAAAGTCCATTTCTTTGTCCATGCGCTGCCGCCCATCTCGTTGTAGAAGGTCTTGAGCAGTGCCCAGTCTCCTTCGTTCATCGGTGTCTCGTCGATGGCGATGCCGAGAGACAGGTCATCGATGTCGACCCACGTTGCGCTGTTGGTAGTGGCTTCAATAAGGATATCGAAGGTTTCATCGGTGGGGGTGAAGTCGATGTGTTGTCGGGTCCAGGCCTCTGAGGTCACCGTCTGGGTCTTGTCGCCAGCGGTGATGGTGAGTGTCGTGCCGTGGGTGCGGGCCATAAACGACAGACGGTAGGTCATCATCGCGGGCAGTCCGCTGATAGCCTGGCTCATGCTGGCCTGACTGCCACTGAGGTGGAAGTAGGGCTGGGCTTCACCGGTGTAGTGACTGGCGGTGGGGGTGGATGCCATACCGTCAATGGTCCAGTGGTTGGTCTGCTCATCGGCCTTCGGATTGCGGATGAAGGGGGTGAGGTCGGGCTCTTCGATGATGTTGGCGAACTCTTCTCCCTGGATGTCGCTCCAATGACCGTTGGTGTCGCGGAAACGCACTTGGATGACCGTGCGCCGTCCGATGACATCGATGCCATAATCGTCTTTCACCACCATCAGGTTGTCGGGTGTCACCTCGGTCTCGAGGTCCTCGGTTGGGATGTTGATGTCAAGGATGATGGGAGAAGCGGGTTCGTCGAAATCCACAAGGGTGGCATGGTCGAAGTCTTTGTCAAACCAGTATTGGTAAGCAGTCACCAAGTTGGTGGTGGTATGCCCGCCACGGGGTTTGATGAAGAATGCGGTGTGGGGGATGCTCCACAGACCGCCGTCGTCACTGATGCGGTAGGTGAGAGTATGGACGCCCTCTTGGAGCGTAGATACGTCGGCGTCGATGGCAAGGATGGGTGTGCTGCTGGTCACCGACTGCTTCTGGGTGACATCGCGGTCAAACCAGTATTCCATCCGCCAACTGTTGGCAAGTTGGGGTTGCTGACCCGTATAAACAATCAGTTGGTTGTAAGGAACAGACCAGTGTCCGAGTGCATCCTGATAGCGGTAGACGAAGGTGTGCAGTCCTCGGTTGAGGTGGCTCATGTCGATGCCGGTGCTGATGACATTGCTGGTGACGGTCTTGGACACGCGGCGGGCATGGTCGTGGTCGAACCAATATTCGAACCGCCGGCTGCCGTCGTGGGTGCCGATGCAAAGGAAGGGGTGCGAATAGGGCACCGACCATTTGCCGTCGGCATTCTGGTAGCGGTAGTTGAGGGTGTGAAGCCCGCGGGGGAGTGTGCTTACATCGGCGTCAAAGATGATGTCGGGCCCGGTGGCGGTGATGCTTTGCACCGGATTGTTGTCAATCCAATAGTCCACATGTGCCGTGCCTTGAGCGAGTCCCCATGCGTGCAGTCCT
>CADCQC010000281.1 GCA_902803455.1 uncultured Prevotellaceae bacterium | reverse complement strand
TCATATAACTCACTGACTGTGTTGCTCATCTCTGGTTCTATCCATATTCCAAACTTTACTCCGTTTTTTTGGGCGTCTCGCAAAAGACCTTCTATTCCATCTGGTAACTTGCGCTTGTCTACTACCCAGTCACCAAGTGAGGAATTGTCGGTCTTACGCGGATATTTGTCGCCAAACCAACCATCGTCCATCACAAACAGTTCTCCTCCCATACTCGCAATGTCGGCCATCATCTGGTCCATTCCTGCTTGGTTGATGTCAAAATACACACCTTCCCAGCTGTTGAGCAGGATCTTTCTTTCCTTGTCACCATGCATCAGACGGTATTTGCGACCCCATTGATGGAAATTACGGGACACACCGCTGAGACCTTCGTCACTATATGTGAGAGCAAGGAGGGGGGTGGAAAATGTTTCGCCTTTCTTCAGATGATATTCGGAATTGTCTTCATTGATGCCTGCAAAAAGATAGTGGTATTCTGTGTCATCTGTTTCCAACTTGATTCGGTAATTGCCTGAGTAGCAGAGGGCTGCACCAATGACGGAACCTTCATTCTCTC
Source organism: uncultured Prevotellaceae bacterium (assembly GCA_902803455.1). GTDB lineage: Bacteria > Bacteroidota > Bacteroidia > Bacteroidales > Bacteroidaceae > Prevotella. The sequence continues at coordinate 3,045 of CADCQC010000281.1, read as the reverse complement.
GTCCTTTGCCATCAAGCGACAGCATCACTTCTGCATGATCTGTATGGGAATTGCGGGAGCCATCTTTGTTCTTGATGACGAGCTGACCAGAATGAAGTGGCTCTTCTACTAAACGGGATTCGTTTCCCCAAGAACCATGGAGATGACTCACCCATACATCACCACGGCGAATGGGAAGCATGCCTGAGGCAAAAGTGGTGAGTGTCACCGTATTCTTTTCTTGATTGGTGATGTCGCTCCATGTCTCTATCATGTCCACATCTTTATAGGCACGATAGTGGATCTTTACAGTGATAGGGTAGACTGGATCTTTCATGCTGATGGTTGTCACGATGGCATGACCTTCATCTTGAGTGTTGACACTTGTGGTCACCAATGCTGTAGATAGATTGCCGTCACAGTGTCGAATGGATAGTGCAGCTTCTGCAGGGGTATTAAGACCGTAGGCGGGATAAATATCCATCCGGCCTCCTTTGGGTTTCTCAATGTTTGAGGCATCATTTACGGATAGACGAGGACCAAAATATTGGTACTCGGCCGTTCGGCCTTCTGTAGCATCAATAATCATTGAGATGTTCTTGGTTTCCACTTTCGCTTGTTGAGCATTTGCCACGCAGGTGAGGCCCAACATAAGTGGCAGAAAGAGCGACTTTTTCATGATAATGGTTTTGATGGGTTGATATTTTAAATATGGTTTATGCAAAAATAGTCTTTTTTCTTTATTTCATGGGGCGTTGGCATGGCATATTTCTCCAAATATATAAAATAGTATGAAAAAAAGGTATATAATGCATATCAGATCAAATCACATCAGTTTTCTTTCAATAAATTTGTCTTGATGAAAAAAAACACATATATTTGTGCCACTTAAAAGCTTTTTCAATAAACGTATGCTAATGATATAAACATATGCAAAAAAAGAATATTTTAAACGCTTATGTTGGCGAGATTGAGGGTATGGCTTTGCTCAGTGATAAAGAGGAGTACCAGTTGGCGCTACGCATCCAAGAAGGTGATCAGGCGGCTGTCAACGAATTGGTAACTGCTAATTTGCGCTTCGTGTTGTCACTGGCAAGACAATATACACTACAAGGAATCGATTTTGAAGACCTTGTCAGTGAGGGAAATATGGCTATGATGAAGGCCGCACAGCGTTACAATCCCACAGCGGGTAAGAGATTCGTTCTTTTTGCTGCACCCATTATCAGAGATGCTTTGGAAACGTTTGTCCAGCAGCAAAGCGGTATCTACAGAGTACCACGAAATGAGGCCACGGAGGCTGAACGGAGATGGAGCAAGGCGGCTTCTGTCGATGCACCTATTCCTGCAGGAAGCAATAATAACTTCAATTTACTGAATTTGTTGGTCAACGGGAATGCTCCTTTTGCGGATTCTATGCTCACAAAAGAAAGTGCCATTGCTTCTTGCCTTAAGGCTTTTGAGATTCTTGACCAACGACAGCGACAGGTGATGACCCTTATCTATGGAGTCGGCACTGATAGCCATAGCATGGCAGAAGTGGCGGGCTTGATGGGGCTGAAACGTGAACGTGTCAGACAAATTCGAGACACTGCGTTGCGAAAACTAAAAAAGACAAATGTGCTGGAGAAATAGCCGCAAGAGTAGGTTGTTTCTTATGCGATATTTCCCATTTAATAGTGCTATTGTCGATCATCGTAGAAGGCCTTCATCTGACGGTAAAAATGGTCGTAGTGTAGCTGAGCGTTGAAATCGATTTGAGCTTGTTGACCTAATTGATGGCGGAGCGTGGAATCATCCATCAATTGGGCCATTTTTTTTGCTAAGGCTTGTGCGTCGCCGGGGGGGACCAGAAGACCATTTTTACCATCGATGATATACTCGCGTTGTCCGCCGTTGTCTGTGGCAATGACAGGGTGACCCTGAGACATGTATTCCATGGGGGAGAGGGGGCATCCTTCACGTACTACGGATGGCAACAGACCGAAATCAGCGGTGGTTACAAAAGGAAGTACTGGATGACGGAATCCGGCTAATTTTACTTTATCTGTGAGATGGTATTGGGAGATCAGTTCATTAAGGTGGCTGGTGTAATCATCTTCTCCTCGTCCTACTAACAACAAGATATAGTCACGGTCACCCAAATGATTGGCTGCTTCGATGAGAACGTCAAGACCTTTCTCTGCATCCAAACGGCCGTGGTACATGGCAAGAACACTGTGACTTGGAATGCCAAACTCTTGGCGAACGGGTTCTGGCAGTATAGAGGTGGGGAGAACAATGCTGGTGTGCAAAACGCGAATTTTACGTTCATCAACAGTTGGATGAGTACTGAGAAACACATTCTTGGCTATTTCAGAGTCAAAATGCAAAATGTCGAGTTCTCGGTAAAGCCATCGATAGAGCAGGTTGTTCTTGCCGGGCCTGGTGAGGTGGCGTGACATGATAACGCGCACGTTTTTGTTTTTTGATAGACAGCGCGCATAACAGGCGGTGAAGGCATCCTTGAAATTGTGGGCGTGTATCGTGCAATGACCTGAACGACGCAACAGACGGGCCATCTGCCAGGCGCTTTTCATATCAAGGGCGCCTCCCAGATGAAGTGGATGAACAGCGATATGCAAAGTATGAAATTTTGACATCACTGATTCGATGGGACGGCAAAACAGTGAGACTTCATTACCTTCTTTCATCTGATGTTGACAGAGATCGAAGACATATTGCTCTCCACCGCCCCATGCCTTATTTGATACAATATGGTATATCTTGCTCATTTTTCTTCTTCACGCATTTGTTTTTCCATGATTTTTGAAACCAGTACTTGCTGATAGATAGCCCATTGCAACGATTGTATGAGACCACGACGACCATCACGAAAGGCGCCACGTAGGATATAGCAGCGAAAAAAACGCCAGGCCGGCCGAAACAGAAGGGAACAGACTCCAAAACGACGACCGGATTTCTTTTCCATCTCATAGTCGGTGTATTCGTTCATCTTCAATACCCACTGATGAAGATTTTGGTCTTCTAAATGCATCAATTCACAGGATAGGGGGAGACGGGCAG
>CADCQC010000280.1 GCA_902803455.1 uncultured Prevotellaceae bacterium | reverse complement strand
TCAGGACATTCGGCGTCCTGACCATACGGGCAAGGAGAAGGTGGTCACCTTCCACGGACGTATCACGATGCAGAAGGGACCTGAGTACTTTGTCGAGGCAGCCACGATGGTGCTCCATCGTACGAGAAATGTGCGCTTCTGTATGGCTGGTTCGGGTGATATGATGGATGCCATGATCCAACTGGCTGCGGAAAGAGGAATCGCCGACAGGTTCCACTTCCCCGGATTCATGAGAGGAAAGCAGGAATATGAATGCTTGAAAGACTCTGATGTCTACGTCATGCCGTCGGTGAGCGAGCCTTTCGGTATCTCACCCCTGGAGGCCATGCAATGTGGCACACCCTCCATCATCTCTTGGCAGAGCGGATGCGCAGAAATCCTCACCAACTGTATCAAGGTGGATTATTGGGACATCCACGCTCTTGCAGATGCCATCTATTCCATCTGTCACAACGACAGTCTCTTCCATTACCTCCAGGATGAGGGAAAACGTGAGGTCGACCAGATCACATGGGAGAAAGTGGGCCGCTGGATCAAGGAACTCTATATCCGTACACTTAACAAGTAACTAAAAATCATACGATAATGAAAACAATTTGCTTATATTTTGAGATACACCAGATCATCCATCTCAAACGCTACCGTTTCTTCGACATCGGTACAGACCATTACTATTATGATGATTATGAGAATGAGCGCTCTATCACTGATATCGCCAACCGCTCCTATATGCCGGCTCTCAACGCACTCCAAGAGATGATCGCCAATCATGGTGATTATTTCAAGGTGGCTTTCTCCCTCTCTGGTACTGGTATCGAACAGCTGGAAATGCATGCCCCACAAGTGTTGGAGAAACTGCAGCAACTCAACGAGACAGGCTGCGTGGAGTTCCTGGCAGAGCCTTACTCACATGGACTGGCTGCGCTGGCTAATGAGGAGTCTTTCAAACGTGATGTGGAGAAGCAGAAGATCAAGATTAAGGAGTATTTCGGACAAGAGCCACAAGTGCTTCGCAACTCCTCACTGATCTACAGCGATGATATCGGCGGCCAGGCTGCTGCCATGGGATTCAAGGGGATGCTCACCGAGGGCGCACGCCACGTGCTCGGATGGAAGTCTCCTCACTATGTCTACAATTGTGCCATCGCTCCCGACCTGAAACTGTTGCTCCGCGACGTCACCTTGAGCGATGATATCTCTCTGCGCTTCAACAACAGTGAATGGGAGGGCTATCCGCTCTTCGCTGATAATTATATCCAGCGGATTGCCAACTTCCCCGAGGAGGAGCAGGTGATCAATATCTTCATGGAACTGTCGGCATTGGGTATTGCACAGCCCCTCAGCAGCAACATCCTTGAATTCATCCATGCACTGCCCGCCTGTGCCAAGGAGAAAGGTATCACCTTCTCTACACCTACAGAGATCTGTATGAAGATGAAGAGTGTGGGCAACCTTGACGTGCCCGACACCCTCTCGTGGGTTGACGAGGAGCGCGACGTCAGCTGCTGGCTGGGTAACCCCATGCAGCGTGAGGCTTTCAACAAGCTCTACAGCATCGCCGACCGTCTGCGCATCGCTCAGGACGCACGCTTGCTGCAAGACTGGGACTATCTCCAGGCTTCCAACAACTTCCGTTTCATGACTACCAAACCGTCTAACGTAGGTCTCGACCGTGGTATCTACTCGACACCGTTTGACGCCTTCACCAACTACATGAATATCCTTGGTGATTTTATCAACCGTGTCAACAGCCTCTATCCGGAATCCATCGACAATGACGAGTTGGATGCTCTTCTCACCACCATCAAGAATCAGGGTGATGAGATTGAGAAGAAGGACAAGGCTATCTTGCGTCTGCAGGCCAAGATCGACAAGATGCAGAAAGAAGAAGACAAGCTGAAAGCCAAGATCGAGAAGTCAAAGGAGGCTCCAGCCAAGAAGCCTGCTGCCAAGCGCACCGCAAAGAAAAAGGAGGAATAGTTTTTCCTCTAAAATGGAGGAATCTTTTTTCCTCCGGTTGGACATAATGAAGAGGAGGATGTGTCATCTGGCACATCCTCCTTTACGTACAGTATACAGATACAGTATACAGATAATGGTTGCGGTGGAGACTTATCTCACCACGACCTTGCGGTTGCCTACAATATAGATGCCGGGGTGTAATGACTGGATGTCATTGTGGTCGGCATGGCGAAGGATGAGGCGACCATCAATGCCGTATACATCCTGTCTGTCGCTCAGAGAGGCCACTTTCTCATAGATGCCGGTGGTGCCGGCATAGAGGTTGAAGTTGGCCACGATCTGGGCATCTCTGACGACAAAGGGGGCTTTGCCTGTGATGGGCGTGGCGAGTGGTATCTCGAAGGTGACGGCCACATTGCCGCTGCGTGAAGGCAACACATAGTTGTTCGCATCGAAGAGATAGGACCCGATTTTTTCGATATAGGCGGTGCTGTTGTCGTCGTTGCTATAGCCTGTCACCTCCACTTTGGAGATGCTGATGCCGTCGGGGATGTTGATGGTATAGGTGGTGTTGCGGGAATATTTGATCCCTTTGATACCACACCCGCTACCCTCAGCATAACCTTTGCCGCTCGGGTCGATGCTGAAGCCATTGTTGAAGGTCCAGTCGCCGTTGGAGGTGGCAGCAGAGATCTCATAGACACTTTCTTCAATGATGCCAGAACTTTGGATGCTGCCTTCTTGGACACCCCCCTCGTTTTGTGCCTCGGTGATGTGGGCCACCAGTGAGTTGAGGTAGTTCTCCAGATTGGTGTAACCGTCTGTTCCTACTGCACTGCCATCGCTGCTGTTGTTGGGGTCGAGTCCATGGGCACTCTCCCAGGTGTCGGGCATGCCGTCGCCATCAGTGTCTGTGGGAGCGGCCGTACTGTTGAGGGTGGGCCAGGGACTCCAATCATCACCCGCATCGGCAGGTCTCAGGTCTTCCTGAGAGTCGATGATACCCTTGTGGTTGCCTTGTCCGGTGAAGGCGGCCAGTCCGTTGCGCGTCTCATTGACAATATAGCTGTCGTAACTGTCGCGGCTCAGAGAGGCACCTGCGTAGGAGAGCACTTTCTCGTAGGCTTGTTCGGCAGTATGTGTGGTTGTGAGGATATAGTCGATAGGCTTGGCGAGACGGATGGAGTCTTTCACAGCTTGGTCATAGAGACCGTCGTTGCTGTCGGCGGAGATCTGGTTGTAGACACCAAAGGCCCAGTTGTTGCCTGTCACCGAACTGTAGCTGGGGTTCACGTTGCCGTCGATAAAGTATTTTCCCCAGATATGCAGGGTGGGGGCATAGTCTTTGTAGTTGGAGATGTACTCCGACGTCCGGATACCGGGAGCGGCGATGCGCATGCGCTTGGTACTGCTGATCTGGTTGGTTCCGGGACCGGGTTTGTAGTAGTTGTTGACGATATTGATGTTCATCGCCTCACCACCATAGCAACCGTTGCCACAGAAGTTGTAGATGACGTTGTTGCGCATGTCCATACGCTCGTCGAGTTGTGTGGTGTAGCGCGGACCAAGACGCGGTGTGCGGCTCTCGTGGTGCGCCATCAGGTTGTGGTGGAAGGAGGCACCGCTGCCGCCCCAGTTGCCGCCGTAGCCATGGCTGCCTTTGGAATGGCCGGCATCTTGCAGACTCTGTGAGGAAATGCACCATTGCACGGTGATGTTCTTATTGCCGCAGAAAGAGAGACATTCGTCGATGCTCCAACTCACGGAACAGTGGTCGATGATGATATCCGACTTGTCGAGACCGCCAAAGCCGTCCCAACCGTCAGCACCATTGACCGTCACGTTTTTGTTACCCAGACGGAAGCGCAGATAGCGCACGATGACATTGTTGGCCCCCACCGACACGGGATAGTCGGCGACACAGATACCGTCGCCAGGCGCCGTCTGGCCGGCGATGGTGACATTGGCTTTGTTGATGCTCAAGGCAGATTTCAGGTGGATGGTACCCGACACGTCGAAGACGATGGTCTTTGTGCCATTCTGGCTGAGCGCCCAGCGTAGTGACCCTGTGCCGTTGTCGTTGAGATTGGTCACATGGTAAACCTTTCCGCCACGGCCACCGGTGACATAACGTCCAAATCCCTCTGCGCCGGGGAAGGCAGGTGTCTTCTCTTGTGCCGTCATCGGCAGAACGAGGGTGAAGGCAGCCGCCAAAGTGAGGATATGATTGATGTATCTCATGTTTTTATTTCTATTATCCTATCAGGCACGCAGCCTATGGGAAGGATGCGTGCCTGAAGGGTTGTTGGATCGGTAAAAGGATTCGATTAATACCAACGGGGATCACCTGGAGTGGCTTTGGTGCCACCAAGTTCATTGGTGATGATTTGGAAGTTGCTTCTGAGCGGATCCTTGAACGTGCCTACAGTGTTGGTCGACAAGGTGACACCCTCGAAGGCAGCTTTGGGCGATGGGTCTTCTTCAGAGACGGGAGCCCACAGCACATCGCTGGTGAAGTAGATGTCGTAGCAGTTGGGCTGCACCGTTCCACTCCATCCTGAGATACCGACCTTCGGTTCGTCGGGATTGTCTTCTGCCGCTTGTGTGTTGCGGCCGAAGTGACCGAGGAGACAGTTGCGGAACTCAAACGTATCTTTGAAACCGTCCCAGTTCTTGGAATTGAAGTCAAAGAAAGGTTTGTTGTCGGCGATGGTGTAGACGAAGGTACAGTTTTTCACCACGAGTGAGTTGGGCTGCAGACCTTTCGTTCCTACACAGATCTTCTCGGCATTGGAGACCGTCGTGTTGGTGATCAGCACATTTTGGATGTCGGCTTTCGCATTGTCGGCATTGGTGAGGCCATAGCCGCTGATGGAGTCGATGACGCAGTTGTCGAACACCACGCTGTCGATACGTGCGGCCGTCTGGATACGGCAGACACCACGTTTGTATTTGATGCTGCTGTTGAGGAATTTGATGACGCCGATATTGCCTTCCGACTGGTTGAGGTTAAACACGTAGGTGGCACCGTAGTGGTCGCCATCGGTACGTGGCTTGTTCTCCGTGTCGGTGAAGGCAACCTTGTTGAAGACCACGCCACCGACCGTTGAGTTGCCGGCTACACGGAAGTTGCCTTCCACGCCCAACTGCGCTTCTCCAGCCAGACTCAGACCGGTGACAAAGGTGATGATACCGGTGGTGGCAGGAAGTTCGATGGTCGCAATGCGGTATCTGGTGCCACCCTCAAGCACGATCGTGAGGTTTTTGTCCTGATATTGTGTCTTGATGAGGGAGTCGAGCGTGTTGGCATAACCTGAGGAAGATCCAGTAGAGAACCATTTCCAAGCAGTATCCTCATCGAGACCACGAAGGTCGATGATGTCGCCGGAGAATTTCTCCGAGGCGGCTGTCGTGAAGCGTTTCTTGCCTTTGTAGGTGCCGTTGGACCAGGCTTCCACCTTGTAAGTCGTCTTGGGTTTCAGACCATAGACCACCTTCTCTGCTGCGATATTGTCGTCAGCACTGACCGCAGTTTCCACCACCAGGGAGTCGTTGCTGTCCTGGAGCACACGCAACTGGTCGTAGAAGACACCTTCCGACCAACGCACGCGTGCTGCGATGTCGATGATATCGGTGGCAGAAAGCGTAGCGAGGTTGGTGGGGTAGTCGAGTGAGGTTGTCGTCAGCGTGAACGGTTTCGACTGCATGTTGGTCGTCGTATTCTCAGCAGTGATGCTGATATTGTACTCCTTGTCATACTGCAGGTTGTTGAAGCGCATGAATGTGGTGTCGGTAGACTCCGTGCGGGTGTCAGAACCGTCATTGGCTTCGATGTTCACCGTATATTTGTTGGCATTGGTATAGTTGTCCCAATGGATAATCATATAGGCATTGTTGTTATCGTCAAGCCCATGTGTGATGTTGTCGCTCTCGTTGATGACAGGACGGAACAGACCATTCAGCGAGGAGTCGTCATCGTCTTTACAACCGGCAAGGAAACCGACGGTTGTTGCTACTGCCATGATCAGCAGGATGGATTTGAATATCTTTTTCATAAGGCGTGTCGGATATTAATAGTTTTCTTTTACGATAGTGGCCACCTTATAGTTGATGCCTTCACCTTTATCGTTGTCCAGGATACCATAGCCGTCGTTGCTCAGCACGGCACTGGAGTTGAGGGTTGTCACGCTGATGGGGAGGAGGAATGGCACATTCTTGTCGCCCTTGGTCAGCGCACCATTGGCATAGCCACGGTACAGACGGGTAGCATAGTCACTGGCCTCGTAGCTGTCGTTGCGGGTCACGCCCGAACTGGCGCCACTCTCCACGGTAAAGGTTGCGTTGTTGGGCGCTGTACCGAGTGTATAGGTGGTGATGCCGGTGGTGGCATCCTTGGTCTTGGTGCAGGAAGCATATTCCTTACCGTTGTAGACGTAGGTTGTCACACGCTTGATCAGCTGTGTTCCCCAACGGCAGCGGTAGGTGGAGTTGCCTACGACTTCCTGATACATCCAACCGTTGGCCTCCATCGTGGCGTCATCTGCTTCCGGACGATATTTGTGGCTGTACCATTGCAGGTCGGACTTGGTGTTGGAGGTGCCTACGCGCTTCCACCACAGTTTGTCAGCATACTTCACATAGTCTGCTGCTTCTGGGAAGGCCGCCTGAACTTCTGGGAGAGCCAGCAGTTCCTCATTGGTGGAAATACCCCAGCAGAGCATGGTGCGCATGGCCTGCTCGATCTTTTGTCCGTAGATATTCCAGCGGATGAGGTCGAAACGGCGAAGACCTTCGCCACCAAACTCCCATGCACGCTCATCGACGATGGCATTGAAGAAGGCTTCCTTGGTGCTGAGTCTGTTCACATAGTCTGTGACATCGGCAGCAAAGGTGGGGCTGTTGTTAAAGGCGCGGGCACGCACTTGTGTCAGTGCGTCTTTGGCCAATGCGGTAGGACCGTTGAGGTCGTTCTCAGCCTCTGCAAGCATCAGCAGGATGTCGGAGTAGCGCATCAGCGGATAGTTGATGCCGGTACCCTTTGAGGATGAAGAACCGAGGCTCTTGGTAGCCAGGTAACGGTCCCATTTGCCTATGCCCATGCCGGTGCCCTCTGTGGGGTAGACGATGTCGCTCTGGTGCTGCCATTTGCCGCAAGTGACTTCACGGCGCTGGTCATTGTCGCCAAACGACAGATAGTAAGACGGTGTGAGACCCACCTGGTTGGTGGTGCTACCGTTGGAGCTGCTGCCATTGGTGACACCGATACTCCATCCCACATCACCACCTTTTGATTCCACAAAGGCAATCTCATAAAGGATTTCAGCATTATTCTCGCAGATATAGGAGTTCTCGTTGGAGAATGGCTTGTTGAAGTCGGTGTAGAGTTGGCGTGGCTTCATGCTGATGAGTTTTTGGCAGTAGTCCTTGGCCATCAGCATATAGTCGGCATGCGTGTGGGCGGTCACCTGCTGTCCGCTGAGGTTGGTGTAGGTGACGCTGAGGCTGTCGGCATTGACGTCGAGATAATCGTCAGCACGCTTCATCTGGTTGTCCTTGGTCTTGGCATAGCCGGCACGGAACAGGGCCAGACGTGCAATCATGCCGATGGCGAAGTCGCGGTTCATGCGCTCGATGCCGCCAGTGTTGGCATCAGAGAATTTCATGTGTGGTTCAATGTCCACCAACTGCTGCAGAATGCTGCTGTAAACGACGAATTTGTCGGAACGTGGACGGTCGAGCACGCCACCCCATTTGGAGGCTGTCTCATAGAGAGGCACGTCGCCCCAGAAACCGCACATCAGATAGTAGCGATAGGCTTTGATACAGATGGCCTCGCCTTTCATCTGCTGCATTTCAGCATTTTTGCCAATGGAACTCTCGTCGATGCCTTCGATGACCTGATTGGCACGGTCGATGGCCTGCAGGTTGTGGTTCCACATATTGGTCATATCGTTGAAACCAGTGATGGCCGATGACTGGAGTGACCAGACGGCACGGCGGTCACTGCTGGGGACACCTGCGCTCGGTGCGCTGGCTTCCACGTCAGTGTTCTGCATATAGACACCACACATACGAGAGGTATAGGAGTCTTGGCCGAAAAGGTTGTATGCACCTAAGAGGGCTTTCTTCGTGTCTTCTTCGTTCGCGTAAACTGTCTGTGCATCTTTCTCCGAAGGGGATGTCACATCAAGCATGTCGCTGCAAGAGGTCAGCGTCATGGCTCCCAGGACAGTGATGGCGAAATATTTATTGCTCAGTTTCATAGTCTTTCTTTATCTTTAATCCTTTTCTTAACTTGCTTATAATGTCACGTTTACACCAAAGGTGAAGGCGCGGCTCTTAGGATACGATGAGTAGTCGATACCTGGGGTGAGGCCGGAGTAGCTGCTGTTGCGGGCATAGGAGCTGACTTCAGGATCATAGCCAGTGTAATTGGTGATGCAGAAGAGGTTGGTACCAGTAGCATAGAAACGGAGACGCTGGATGCCAATCTTGCGTGTGAGATTTTGCGGGAGGGTATAACCCACCGTCACGCTCTGCAGACGGAGGAAGGAAGCATCCTCAATAGCCCAGTCGGTCGGCATGACGACAGCGCTGCCGAAAGAGTAGGGGCTCCAGTATTCCTTGGCTCCCTGTCCGTTGCCACCTTCGTTATAATAGGCAAGTTCATCAAGAGTGGTGAGCAACGTGCCGTTTTCAGGATTCATGTAAGAATAACTGTTGCTCTGACGCATGAAGTCGAGCATATTGGGATAGGTACCCGAACGATATTGCTGTGAGGCAGCGATCTTGTTGGCATTGTAGATGTCGTTGCCTACCGTGAATGTGAAGTTGGCGGAGAAATCAAAGTCATAGACCGTGCCGTTGAGACCGAAACCACCGGAGAAGTCAGCGTTGGTGTCACCGATGACGGTGATATCGTTGGCGTCGACCACACCGTCGGGAGAACCGTCAGGACCGCTGATGTCTTGCAGTTTGATGGTACCCGGACGGATGCCGATGGCACCACCCAAGAGGGCTGTGGTGGGCACACCGTCTTTCAAAGTGTAGCTGTTGGTGGCAGCATCATAACTCTCAAAATCGGCAGTGGTGTAATAACCTGCTGTTTTCCAACCATAGATCAGACCGATCGGGCTGCCTTCCCTCACGATGTAGTCCTGCTGGTTACGGTTGTCGGTGCCTGCCCAGCCTGAGGCAAAGGTCATCTGGTCGAGGCCGCTGGCCACTTTCTCCACATTCGACTTGTCGAAGCCGATGTTGAAGTTGGCATTCAGCGTAAAGTCTTTCTTCTGGATGATGACACCGTTCAGTGACAACTCAAAACCCTTGTTGCTGGTCTCAGCGCAGTTCTCCCACACCTGGGTGTAACCGGCAGCCGAGATATCGTGGCGGATGAGCAGGTCGGTGGTGTTGTTCCAATAGTATTCCAAACTACCGGTCAGACGCTCGTGGAAAAGACCGAAATCGATACCGATATTACGGGTGGTGCGTTTCTCCCATGTGATGTTGGGGTTGGCGAGCACGGAGGAGGCGGAGAGGTCGGCATTCGACACTTCACCTACACCATAACGCTTGGAGCCTTGGTCGGGCAGGTACATCTGGAGGAATGTGGTGTTACCGATACGGTCGTTACCCACCTTACCTAAAGAAAGACGGAGTTTCAGGTTCGACAACCAACTCTTGGTGCTTTCCATAAATGGTTCCTCGATCACACGCCAGGATGCGGCGGCTGCGGGGAAGAAGCCCCACTGTTTGCCATGGGCAAATTGCGAGCTACCATCCTCACGGAAGGTCACGGTGAGCAGGTAACGGTCCATAAAGTCGTAGTTCACACGTCCGAACAAAGAGAACTTGCGCTTGTCGGCGTTGATGTAACTGCTGTTTTCCATATAGGCTTGACCTGGAGAGGAGAAGTCGGCAAAGATATCATCAGGAGCGATGGATTTGCTGTAATGGGTACCATAGAGATAGTTGTAATCACTCATCTCGTTGCGGTACTCCTGACCGACCATCACATTGACATGATGCACTTTGTTGAATTTCTGGTCATAGTTCAAATAGACGCTCTCACGCACCAGACGTACGTTGGTCTTTGTCCAGTCGGCCAGTGGAAGACCACCCACGTAGGAAGCTTGGTTGGTCGTATGTCCCCACCAGTTCTTGGTCTCGTTGAACTGATATTCGTAACCGCCTTCAGCATGCGCTTTCAGTCCCTTGATGATGGTCCAGTCGAGTGCGGCGTTGAAGCTGAATTTGCGGTTGTTGCGCTTGCGCCAGTATCTCTTGGCTTGCTCTGCCAGCGTCATCTGGCTGTTCTGCCACTCTTCATATTCCTCGTCGCTCATGCTGGAGAAGTCGGGTGTGATATATTCCGACAGACCTTTTGTAGCGACAGAGGTCAGGGCTTGTGAGGTACGGATCTTATAGGTACCACCCTGTGTTCCCTGACCGTTGACAAGCTGGTCGCTCACATTGGCTTTCAGGGAGAATTTGAGGTTCTGGTTGATGTCGTGGTTGAGTTTGAGCATGAATGCATAGCGGCTGAAGTCGTTGTCGGGCATCAGACCACCATTGTAGTCGTAGGTGCCTGAAAGAGCGAACTTCGTCTTGTCAGTACCACCGGTAAGACTCAGGTTGTGGCTCTGTGTCAGCACGTTGGCACCAAACATATCTTCTTGCCAGTCGATGGCCTTCACACCTTTGTAGAGGGCAAGGTCATCATACACACCAAACTGCTTGTAGAAGGAGTTGAGGTTGCTGGTGCCGCGGATCAGGGCATATTCATAGTTAGACATCACGTAGTCGTAGGTATCCATGGCGTCGAGCCTATTGGAGACGGTCTTCGTCTGGATAAAGCCATTATAGGTCACTTGAGTCTTGCCGCTCTTGGCATTCTTGGTGGTGATGAGGATCACACCATTAGAACCTTCTGATCCATAGATGGCTGTGGAAGAGGCATCTTTCAGCACGGTGATGTCTTCAATGTCGTTGGGTGAGATATCGCTGATACTCTTGGTCTGAAAACCGTCAACCACATAGAGAGGTTCGTTGCTACCGGTAATAGAGCTGCTACCACGCACACGGATCAGGATTTCAGCATCGGGAGAACCGTCGGTGGTCATCACGCGCACACCGGCCATCTTACCTGTCAGGGCTTCACTTACGTTGGGAACAGGCACTTTGACAAGGTCTTGTCCTTTCACGGTGACGACAGAACCGGTGAGGTCTTTCTTACGCACGGTACCATAACCGATGACGACCAGTTCGTTGAGAGAGGCTGTCTCGTCTTCAAGCACCAGGTCGATGGTCGATCTGCCGTCAATCTGCACGGTTTGTGTCTTCATGCCGATGTAACTGAACGTGAGAGACTTGCCTTTTACATTCTGCAAGGTATAATTACCGTCAAGGTCGGTCACCACACCATTCTGAGTGCCTGTCTCCATGACAGTAGCACCAATGATGGGCTCGCCTGTGTTGTCGGTCACTGTACCTTTGATAGTCTGCGCAGTAATGTTGCCCACCATCATGGTGAAAGCCAACAATAGCGCCAATCTAAAGAATTTTAACATACCAGACATAGATTTTATTTTAGGTTGATAAATAATCGTTATCTACCATCGCTCACCGAAGGCAGTAATAATATAGTTTGTTTTAATAGATTGATTTTGCAAAGGTAATTAAAAAAATGTAAAAAATGCTATGGTGGAACCGGTTTCTTTGTTTTTTTCATCAAAAAAGGCAAATTTCATAGAAAACTTGCCTTCTTTATCGATTCTGTTAATTGTTGAGTATTCGCTGTACCACCAGCATCACGTCGGTCACATCGATGAAGCCATCATGATCATAGTCAGCATTGTCGACGTTGAAGCCTTCTACCTGATTTCCCAACACGAAATTGATAATTTGCATCACATCGGTCACATCGATGATATTGTCGCAGTTGACATCGCCCAGATAGTAGTCTGTCACATAGATATGGCTGGAGAAAGGCAAGGGACGGAGACCATAAATGACATTATCTTCAATAGCACTGATGGTTACTGATGAGAAATTGGCCTCATAAAAGCCCGCTGCGATGCTGTCGGCGGCTTCGAGGTGGATGGTCACCAGATTTCCCTCGCTCTGCTTGATTTCCCTGAGCGACATGGACATCAGCAACAGCATGTAGGCATTGCTGTCTTCTTGCTTGAGACAGTAGTATTCGAAGTTTGGTAGGCGGTCTGACAACTGAATGTCGTAACATCCTGTGGAGTCGGTGCGGATAGACAGTCCTTCGGGTAATTGCACGCATAACTGAAGTCCTACGGCCTTGTGGATGTTGTGCATGCCGATATCGAGTTGTCCGCCTTCCGACTTGGTGAGGCGGATGTCATTGCAGTAGAGGAAGTCGTCGTCATCGGTCTCCACGATGGTCAGGTTGCGCCAACCGCTGGCCTCTTCATATTTCTCTTTCGCCCCTTTCACCACATAGACCGTGGCATGACAACCGGCAAAGGCATCCTTGCCGCAAGTCGGAGGCAACGGATTTTTTGAGATGATGAATGAGAGCCGTTGGCAGTCGGCGAAAGCCCGCTGGCTGATGGAGCCAATATTGGCGGGTATCACGATCGACTCCAGTGACTTGCAACTGTTGAAGGCTGATGGAGCGATGCTCTTGAGATGCTTGAAATATTGCAGTTCCGGGAACCGGCGTATGAGACTGTCGCCACGGAAGGCATCACTCAGGCTGAGCACGGATTCTGCCTCGTCATAACTCAGCTCTCCGTCTCCATCGGTATCCCATAGACTGATGCAAGTGGCCTTGACATGTTCATCAGAGAAGGGAATGTGGTCGGTGGTCTGAGGGCCAGGAGCGATGCCGATAATGGCATGTTGGTTGATGCTGTAGCCTACAGACTCATCGTAGTCGTTTCCATCGGGACAGAGGATGCTGAGGTCGAAATATCCATCGTAATCTCCTCCCCAGCCCCAGTTGATGTGGTACAACTCCTGACCGTCGTAGCCATCACAGATAAACGCATGTCCTCCTGTGGTGGAGTGGCCGAAATAGATGACCGGACGGCTGCTGGCCAGTTCTCCGTAGATGAGCCTGTCCCATTCATCGTCATGATAGTTGGAACGTTTCACATAGCGGATATGCTGGGAATAACCGAAATAGTTGGTCAGGGCATTGACGGCTTCGCTGCCAAGGGCTTCCGACTTCACGCAACTGTATTGGGTGCGGATGGCTTGACTGCAGTATCTCAGCAATCTGGCAGTCGCCATCTTCTCGGCCTGACGCTCATTGCCTTCATATAAGTCTTGCATCTTGTCCCAGTCGAATGTGACGGGAGGCAAGGATGCCAGTCTTAAGGTGTCGTCATTCTGCCGGTAACCAGGAATGGTGCTGCACGGCATGGCCGGACACTGATGGAAGCGCATGACCTGGCCCATGGCGACTGCCACGCACCCTGCCAGACAATGAATGCTGTCGATGGTGGGGCAGAGCATGTTGTAGGGATTGCCTTCTTCGGTTGCTTCTCCTTGATCCCACATTGAGGTGATGAGTGGATTGATGGCCTCGTGGGCGATACTCCTGCGAGTGGATGTTGTGATTCTTCCCGCACCAGTGGTGCTGCGTTTGGAATAGGCTTCAAGCATGGCTCTCAAACCATCTGGCATATGGCGTTCATCGAAGGAGCCTTGGGTGGAATAGCCAAGGACCGTGCCAGTCTGGTCATCACCGGCAATCATCACGAATCCCTTGTTTTCTGAGGCGTTGAAGACATAATAGGGAGGCTGTGCAGAGACGGACGGAGCTTTTAGCAGTTGGCTGTCATGCGCCAGGGTGATGCCTCGTGAAGACAAAAAGGCTTGTGCCTTGGCGCGGGCGGCGTCAGGTGTCACTGGCTCCGCAAG
>CADCQC010000279.1 GCA_902803455.1 uncultured Prevotellaceae bacterium | reverse complement strand
TGTGTCTTGATGGCCTCCACCAATTTGTCTTTCACCTCATAGGCGCTCATTTCAGGCTTGATGTCATAGGTAGGCACCTTGGGTGACGGAACGAGGATACGGTCTTCATTATCAAACGGCGCCTCACGCCCACCATTGAAGAAGAATGTCACGTGCGCATATTTCTCTGTCTCTGCAGTATGAAGCTGTCGTTTTCCGTTTCTTGACAGATATTCGCCCAGCGTGTCCTCTACATTCTCTTTTGGGAAGAGCACATGCACATTCTTGAAATTGGCATCATAAGGAGTCATGCAGTAATATTGCAGTCCGGGGATGGTATGCATACCTTCTGCGGGCATATCCTCTTGGGTGAGCACAATCGTGAGTTCCTTGGCGCGGTCATTGCGGAAATTGAAGAAGATGATGACATCACCCTCTTGGATGGTGCCATCCACCTTGGCGTTGTTGATCGGCAAGATAAACTCATCCGTGACCCCCTCATCATAGCTCTCCTGCATGGCAGCCACCATGTCATTGGCCTGTTTTCCCTTACCCTCGACAAGAAGGTCGTAGGCCTGTTTCACACGCTCCCATCTCTTGTCGCGGTCCATGGCATAGAAGCGCCCCACGATAGATGCAATGGCTGCATCATTGGCCTCGCAGACCTCTGTCAATTGGCGAATAAAACCGATACCACTTTTGGGGTCGGTGTCGCGACCGTCCATGAAGCAATGCACGAAAGTGTTTTTGAGTCCGTACTCCTTGCCGATCTCCACCAATTTGAAGAGATGGTCAAGTGAGGAGTGCACGCCACCATCAGAGGTCAGTCCCATCAGATGGAGCCGTTTTCCTGTTTTCTGCGCATAAGAGTAAGCACTGACGATATCCGGATTCTTGAGAATGGATCCGTCGCGGCAAGCGATGTTGATTTTGACCAAATCCTGATAGACGATTCTTCCTGCACCGATATTGAGGTGCCCTACTTCAGAATTGCCCATCTGCCCTTCAGGCAGTCCCACATCCTCTCCAGATGCATTAAGTTGTGAATGAGGACTTACTGCAGTGAGATAGTCCAGATATGGGGTCGGTGTCTGAAAGATCACATCACCTTTTTGATGATTTCCGATACCCCATCCGTCGAGTATCATAAGAAGCGCTTTTTTTGCCATAATATCTTTGTTGTTAAATGTTTCTGGAGATCAAGCGGCCGTCTGCCGCATCGCCGTTGCAAAGGTACGCATTTTATCAGAAAAACAGGCCTGTAAGCGCTACATTTTCTTGTTTCCTTCAGCTATTTTCAGTCATGTGCCACACCCTTCATCATCATCAGCGAGACAACAAAAAACCCCTCCACCAGGGAGGGGCATGCGAAAGGGCAAAATGTTTTAGCTGATCTCTATAGAGCGTGCCACTTTCACTTTTGTTTCCTCAATTTTGGGCAAGTCGACGGTGAGGATACCATCAGCCACTTTAGCGCCGATTCTTTCCTTGTCCACATCATCAGGCAAGATGAGGGTCTGCTCATATTTGGTGTAGGAAAACTCCCGTCTCAGATAATGCATCTTCTCGTCAGCCTGCTTCTCGTTCTCCTTCTGCTCCATCTTGATGATAAGGTTTCCCTCGTCATTGATGTTCACATAGAAATCCTCCTTCTTAAGCCCAGGTGCAGCAAGTTGCACAATATATGTTTTCTCATTCTCCATCACATTGATGGCAGGTGCTGTGGTGCAAGGTTTTGTTGCCTGTAATCCTGCGTTCATCAGATCATTGAAAAGTTCTGGTAACCAATAAGAATTCTGTGAGTGTCTCATTTTTTTATCTCCTATTATTTAGTGAATATTTACGATGTCTAAATGTCGAGCACTTTCTCATCTGCGCTCATCAATATATTTGCAAGTAGCATACCAAGGAAGAAAAAGCGCCATTTTGTCAGTATGTAATGTCATTTTGACAGACTTTCTTATATTGTTCTACTTTTATTTTGTATTCCCAATGTATTGCGCTAATTTTGCAAGTGAAAAAACATCATTCAAATCATGACCAAGAGCCACAACCACACCATCCCTATGGCATTCCGTCTCCGCACCACCATATTGGCCATGTTAGCCATGACATTCTGTTGCTGTACAGGCAATGCCCAAGGCGGTGGAACATCATCCAACGATTCCATCAGCGAATCCGTATCTCAGCCAACTGAGGTGACCTTGATTTTTGC
>CADCQC010000278.1 GCA_902803455.1 uncultured Prevotellaceae bacterium | reverse complement strand
TCTATGGCGATGGACTGCTCATCGGACATACCGAGGCCGGTCCCGACGGCAGTTGGTCCATGCGTTGTAGTTTGAACGGGGCCTACAACTTGTCGGAGCATGCGGTGTATGCCGTCATCACCACGACCGATGGCATCAACTTGCGGACCGGAACAGCCACCGTCACCGTCAGCCATGGCGCCGTCACACCTGTCGTCCACGCACAGCCAAGCGGCATGAATTATGAGATAGAGTGGGACTTCCGCGACTTCACCGTCACTCCGAGACACTGCGCCTGGCCCTTGGGACCCGGCATCTTGCCCTTCACGTTCAAGGTGGACTTCTACAACGAGGACAACGTGATGGTCAACGACCCCAAGCTCATCTCCGAAGTCACGCTTTATGTGCAGCTCAGCGACGACAGCTATGTCGTTCTGAAAGCTCCCTACAATGAGCAGAACCGCAAGTGGACTGCCCAGGCCGACTTCAGCATCGATGCCTCGCCCAAGAATGTCTTTGTGGATTTCTTGCAGGATGTGACCATCAGGGCCGACCGCGAGGAACTGGACCAGATGCGGGCCGACTTGGCGTCATCGCGCGAAGAGGCACGATTGATGGCGAAGGAAGTCTACGACCTGTCTGAAAAAGACATTGTGATCGACGAGCAGCCCCTCTTCGACGAGCTTCAACAGCTGCTCGCCACTGCGAATGCCGATGAAGCCTCGTGGACGCACATCAACGAACTGATTGACTTGCTGGTAGGTGATGACCTCGACGAGACAACGCCTGAACCCGCCAACCCACAGGAGATTGACACCACCATTGCCAAATTCGACGAATGGAATAGCCAGTGGCGTGACAGAATGCTCTCATTGCTCTCCTATGCCAATTCGACCGATACCATCGCCCGAACGTTTAACGAAGAGGAAGAGTGCCAGTATGATGTTCCGATAGGGAACGGCTCGGTGCACTGCTCTTCGAAAAAACTGGCCAACGTCAATGAGCAGGCTCTACTCGAAGAGGGTTACCGCAAGACGGACATGACCGACGGCACCGTCATCTATATGCTGAGGACCGACGACAAGGAAAGCTATATCGACACCCGAACCCACATGCAGTACTCATTTGAGTGGCAGGGGAGGGCAGCCGCAAAAAAATTAAGCCGGCGATTGAACCCAGTGGAAATAGACAACATCTTCGACATGGCGGAAAAGGCGAGGTTCGACTCTCTCCATAGCGAAGTGCTGTATACCATCGTTCGCGAATACCCGATGTCTGAGGCAAAGATTGCGACTGAGGTTTACTTGGGAAAGGTCCTGAATCTATGTCGGCAACTGGCTGTCAGCACCAACAACCTCTATATCAGTGGGCTGGAGACTATCAAAAAGCAGATATACCCCATCTACTTTAATGAGATAGACAGTTTTGAACAGACCATCAAATACTACAATGATGAGGTTATCCCCAAGCGGAAGAAAGACTTGGATAAGATACGTAAAAAACCTTATTACCCTGGAAAACCTAATGACGTAAATGCAGCCTCGGCAAAGCTGAATGAAGCCAAGGATAAGCTGAAATATTTTGAGTCACAGAAAAAGCAGACAGAAAATATCAAGAGATACCTTGCCGCCGTCTTGAGCAAACTGCCCAACAATCTGGATAATGCCAGAAAGGAGGCTTGGGTTTACAATGAAGCGTTGGATATGGCAAATACACCGATTGGCATGCTCTATTGGTTATATTGGAGCTATTTTGAAACCACGGCCGTGCGCGATGACCTTGAAGGATGGCAAGAAACCTACAATGCCATCAAGGCAAAGATACCTTGCAAAGGAAATGAGGATGAGGCCCTGGCCATTTTCGCCCAGACAGTAAGCGGTATCGTTGGCAATGGCAAACCAGAAACACATGATGTGTGGTTTGTTGCTTCCCATGTGTCTCTGGCCGGTTATAATGAGTTCAATAAAGTTGTCGACGGATACATTCCCCACACGTCAGTAGCGCTGTCGTGGTTTGTCAACACATGGGCGGCAGATAATAGTAATTTTGAACAAAGTGTGCCCGCCCAGTTTATCAGCGTTGCTGGCGGTTTCCCCCAACTCTATTATGCCAGCCAACAGTCGCAGCTGAGCAGGTCGAAAAACGAGCGAAAGAGACTCGACGCACGTATCAGGAAACTGAAGTGCAAGGAGCCCGATCCAAAACCAGAAACCGAAGTGACCAAACCTGTGAAGCCCGGTACTGATGGGAACTTTAGTATCAGGTTTAGCCCCTTCTTCGCCATCGACTTCTACCACGACCCCTCGGGCTACGTCTATGAGGCCGTCAATTCCAACCGATTGGAGGGCGTCCGCGCCACTTGTTACTACAAGGAAACCAAGGAAGACATGTACGGCGATTTGCACGATGACATCATCCTATGGAATGCAGAGGAGTACGCGCAAGAGAACCCGCTCTTCACCGACTCCGAGGGCATGTATCGCTGGGATGTGCCGCAGGGCCTCTGGCAGGTGAAGTATGAGAAGGAGGGTTATGAGACCACCTACTCGGAATGGTTGCCCGTGCCACCGCCACAACTGGAGGTGAACATCGGCATGACGCAGTTGCGCCAGCCCGCCGTGCAAGGTGTGAAGGCATGTCCCGTCGGCATCGACATCACTTTCGACAAGTACATGCGTCCAAAGACGCTGAACACCGCGAACATTCTCGTGACCAAAGGCGGACAGACCGTTGGTGGAAGGATCGAACTGCTCAACTCCGACAACGGCTATGAGACGCCCGACTCGGCGTATGCCTCGAAGCTGCGTTTCATCCCTGCTCAACCGCTTAATGTCAACGACAAGGTTCAACTGACTGTGCGCCGACAGGTGGAAAGCTATGCAGGCCTGCAGATGGAGCAGGACTTCACCCAGCAGTTCGACGTGGAGCAGCGCATAGAAGGCATCATTGTTGACAGTCTGATCTACTTGTCGGAAGGCAATGAGCAGGCACTCGTCGTTAAAGCCATTCCCGCTGAGGCTGCGAAGGGCAAACAACTGAAGGTAACCTCGCTCGCCACCGATGTGGTGACCGTCAGCAACGACGCACTGACCCTCGATCAGAACGGCCAGGCACAACTGACGCTGACCGCAGCCAGTCTTGGTTCGGGTGCCGTCAGACTGACACTGGCTGACGATGACGAGCTATCTGCCACGACAATGGTCATCGTGCGCGACCCCGCCATGATGTTTGTCTTCGCTCCGAAAGCCTCACGCATGAGCGGCACAGAGATCTATCGGGGTGCACAGATCAAACTGTCCAGTGCCACCGCTGGTGCCACCATTCTTTACACACTTGACGGCTCATGCCCCTGCGACCTACAGTCGGCCAGCGTATTCACCTACACCGGTCCTATCCTGGCCACAGGCACCGAACTCGTCATCCGCGCCATGGCCGTGGCCAACGGCATGGCCGAGAGCGATGTGGTGGAGTTCCGCTACAAGGTCATTGACAACATCGTGGGCATCGAACCCATTCACGATACACAAACCTTCAACCGCACTCCTACGGCTTACTACCGTATAGACGGGCGACGGGTGGATAAACTCCAGCGTGGTCTGAACATCATTCGCTATCCAGACGGAACAGTACGCAAGGTCATCGTTAAGTAAAGAGTAAAAGAAGTAAAGCGTACGTAAACGAGGGTGTGTCAGATTGTAGTGACGCACCCTCTTTGGTGTTATCTTGCCATCCGTGGGTTAAATGAAGGTTATCTTGTCACATTCGATTTCTCTAAAGACAAGCAATACGCTGATCCACAATGGACAGAATGAAACGGCTTACGAATCTTTGAAGTGATTATATGACTGATGACAAGAAACAAAGGAATCCTACACCCTGTTGACAGGAAGGCCTTCAATAAAGGCTTTCAGGTTGGCGGCAGCCGTCTTGAGGAGGCGTTGTCTCGCTTCGATGGTTGCCCATGCGATATGGGGCGTGATAAATGCGTTGGGAGCATGCAATAGCGGACAGTCGATGGAAGGCGGTTCCTTCCCCAGCACATCGGCCCCGTAGGCAGCGACATGACCCTCATGAAGGGCTTGGGCTACATCGTGCTCATTGACAAGCGGCCCACGTCCTGTATTGATAATGATGACACCCTTTTTCATCTTCCTGATGGTCTCCTCCCGGATGATATCCCTTGTCTCTGCCGTCAGCGGACAATGAAGAGAGATGATGTCGGAAACCGCCAACAGTCCGTCGAGCGTGGTCTTCCTTACCCCAACAGGCAGTGACGAAGGGTCTTTACTGGTCAGAGCGAACACATTCATACCGAAATCATTGGCAATGCGTGCTACCCTCGAACCGATATTTCCCAATCCGATGATACCAAGTGTCATGCCTGCCACCTCATGCAAAGGTGTGTCCCAATAACAGAAATCAGGATGGTGGCTCCACCGTCCCTCGGTATTTTGGCGTGCATAGTAGTCTATACGGTTGGTGATGTTGAGAATATGGGCAAAGGTCATCTGTGCCACACTCTCGGTGCTGTAGGCAGGGATATTGGTCACGATAATCCCCCGCCGGTGCGCCTCCTCGATATCCACCACATTATAACCAGTGGCCAGCACGCCGATGTTTCTGAGTCGTGGCAACTGGCTGATGATGTCTTTATCGAGCACCACTTTGTTGGTGAGCAAAGCATCGGCATCGTGCGACCTGTCGATTACCTCCTCAAGAGCAGTGCGGTCGTAAACCGTCAGTTCACCTAATTGTTCGAGTTTCTCCCATGTCAGATCACCAGGATTGACACTATATCCATCTAAGACCGTAATTTTCATTTTCTATTCTGCTCTTCGTTGTCTCGAAATCTGTCGCCCCAGCATCGGAGCATCTGTTGATAAAGTTTCTCCTCTGAGGGAGAATGCTGTGCATGCCACAGACGTGTGTTTTGGAGATTGTCGGGCATGAACTGCTGCACGACGAAATGCCCCGGATAGTCGTGAGCATAGCGATAACCGTCGCTATAGCCCAGGTCGGCCATCAGTTGGGTAGGTGCGTTGCGCAGGTGCAACGGCACAGGCTGGTTGCCAGTCTCTCTGACCGTCCGCAGCGCCTCATCAATACCCAGATAGGCAGAGTTGCTTTTAGGACTGGTGGCGAGATATACCGCGGCCTCCGCCAATGGAATGCGTCCTTCCGGCCATCCGATCTTCATCACGGCATCAAAGGCAGCGTTGGCCAACAGCAATGCATTGGGATTGGCCAGGCCGATGTCCTCAGCAGCACTGATGACCAGGCGTCGCGCGATGAACTGTGGGTCCTCCCCACCTTCAATCATCCGTGCCATCCAGTAGAGTGCCGCATCCGGATCACTTCCTCTGATACTTTTGATAAAGGCAGAGATGATGTCGTAATGCATCTCACCACCCTTGTCGTAGGCCAGCGGATTCTGCTGCAAGCGCTCCTCCACGAGTTTGTCGGTCAGCACCACGGTATCTTCTTGGTCGCCGGCATCCACCACGAGTTCCAGTATATTGAGCAATTTTCTGGCATCCCCACCACTATACCGGATGATAGCACCAGTCTGCTCCACCACCACCTTGCGCTTGCTCAGCACAGGGTCTTTCTCCAAAGCCCTGTGCATCAACAGAAGCAGGTCTTCTTTCTCAAGGGGTTTGAGCACATAGACCTGGCATCTTGAAAGCAATGGACGTATCACCTCAAAAGAGGGATTCTCCGTCGTTGCACCGATGAGTGTGACGATGCCTTTCTCCACAGCTCCGAGGAGAGAGTCTTGCTGACTCTTGCTGAAACGATGGATCTCGTCGATGAAGAGGATAGGAGATGCCGCATTGAAAAAGCGGTTTTTCTTGGCCTTCTCAATCACGTCACGCACATCCTTTACACCACTGGTCACCGCACTGAGGGTGTAGAAGGGGGTATCGAGTTTGTTGGCAATGATCTGTGCCAAGGTGGTTTTCCCCACTCCCGGTGGTCCCCATAGGATAAATGAAGAGATCCGTCCTGCCTCGATAATCTTACGCAAGACAGCTCCCTCCCCCACCAGATGTCGCTGACCGATATACTCATCGATCGTCGTGGGCCTCATTCTCTCAGCAAGTGGCTTACCCATCGTTGTTACTGGTTTACAAGAATCCGCAGCAGATCATAGTAGAACACCATACGTTCTGACTTCAAAACGAATGGCAAATATAAATAAAAAAAACGACATTTGCAAATTTATTTTCCCACTTGCATCGCATTCATCATTTCCATCCCTTCATCAGCCATTATTAAGGCAGGTTACCTGAATAAAATCGTAGAGGCATATAATAAGAAGCTTTTTCTCCACGAGAAACATCATTGATTGTTTTGTCATGTTGTGAGAATACGTTATCTTTGCCATGATGTTTGAGCATGAAATCGAAGAATATGAGCCCAGATTCCAACATTGATGGCCTCGACAGAAAGAGTAATTTCCGAAGCATCATTGCACCCGATGGTTGTAGCGGCCAAATGGCATGGCTATTATGAATACCTTCATCCCTTCCGGGATGGTAACGGAAGAACAGGCCGTCTGCTTTCTAACTTCATTTTGCTTCGGACAGGTCATCCCCTGTTGATTGTTGAGTTGAAAGACCGGGCTGCGTATATTTCTGCTTTACGGCAAATAAGGGCAGAGGGAACAGATGAACACCTTGTGGCCTTCTTTTTCAAAACAGCAATCGAGCGGATGAAAAATGAGTTAGCTCAGAAAAGGAGAAACACACTACCCCTGATTTTCTTCTGACTGGCAGCTTAGAATGCTGGTGAATGATTATCTATTAGATAACAGCATGTTTCTTTTAAAGAACAGCATTAAAAAGACGATTTCAGAATATCACAGAATTGTCATAACTCATTATTTATCAAACACTTATATATATCTATCCAATAGACAGATAAAAAATATCACAAAAATTCTTGCAAATAAGAAGGAAAGTATTTACTTTTGCAGCAGACGCAAAAGGAAATGCTATTAACAAATCATTGATGCGTATCACCTTGCTTCAGACCATCATCCTCTGGCTGTAATCCAGAGATGATATCATCTGTTGTCATGTAGCAAACAGTTTTAACCATTCAATATGAGAGTAAAAGACAAGAAAGCACTGACATTGAAAACGCTCAACAAGAGTAATGTGTGGGATCTTCAGGAGAACGATGTTTTCCGTCTGTGGGAAGCCGCAGAGAAAGATGCAGACATCAAGGATAATGCCCGCCATTACCTTGATATTCTCAAGAGTGCGTTTGAGATCGAAGAGTTGAAGGTAGACAAACCGGAAATCATCAAGAAATACGAAGCACGTAGTTATAAGGTAGGGCAACTGCGTATCGATGAGAGTTCGAAATCGAAATGGGCCGTCAAGAAACGCCCCATCCTTCGTGTGACAGACCTGACCTACGAGAATATCCATCATATCACCACCTCGAAATTGCTGGAAGTCATCGACCGCAATTTCGGTGGGGGTTGGGACAGTCTGTCGCAAAGCATCCAAGACATCATAGAGAGCGGATTCGACATCAGTACGACCACCCTTCCCAAAGACCGTCTGCGCAAACCAGGCAGCATGTATGAGAAAAAGGTCGCCGACGGATTTGATGTTCTGGAGATTCCCAAGGGTATGTGGGTAGAAGCGATATTCGCCAAGCCCAAGCCAGAGATGGAGAAGCCACGGATAAAGACAGAGCCGACACCCGATGATGATGATCCAGACAGAGATGATGAGGACCTGCCCGAGGAGGAGGAGGATACCTATAACAGCGATGACGATGACGACAGCATGTTTGATGAAGACAAACTGACTGAGGAAAGTTATCGCACGACATTTGATACAGATCCCGAAGACCTCAGTCTGGAAGCCGAGGGTATCTCAGACGATTACGAAGACGAATGATGTAAGCTATATAATCAATCATCTCAACAGGCGCACAAGAAGTGCGCCTGTTTTTTATGTATGGCTATCTCCTATTTCCATCGTCGCATTCAGCCTCCTTTACGGGCTAAAAAAGGGACCTGTCTCACGACAAGTCCCCTGACATACTTACTAAAACTAAATTAACCACTAAAAAAACTAATCTTTACTATTTTGAATAGCATTGCAAATTTATCAATTAATTGATTAACATCAAAATTGCAAGCCCTTATTTTTCTTGAATTTTAACTATTTCGGTACTTTTAAACATTTCTTTAGAAAAACGAGCCCCTTAGAAGGTATATCCCACGCTGCAAAGGATCTGATGGCGCTTGTTGCTCACCTTCACCGGACCAGCGACATTGTTCCAATCTTCAAAATCTTTGTCGATATAGCTCATGAAGGGATAAAAATCACCGTCGGTCTTGCTGTATTGGTATGCCAGGTCGAAATTGAGTTGTCCATAGCGGAAGCCCAAACCACAGGTGAAACGGTTGGTCGCTTTCCAGTTGGTGAAGTCGGTAGCGGAAGCATAGTAGGAACCGTTGGAATCCAGTGTGCCATCTTTGAAAGCACTACTTTTGTACATGGGCGACACATAATTGTAACCGGCACGGATAGCAATCTCAGGAATGGGTTTCACCTCAGCACCCACCTTCAGGGTGTTGACACCACGAAGAGTGCGCTTGGTATGGTCATTCATCACGCGGTCGGCATGGCTTGACTCATAATTCTCATAATAATAGTAATCGCCATTGTCGTTGATGCGGTTGTTCATCGCGCTATAATCAGCAAACTCATAGGTGACGCCAAGAGCCAGATACTGATCAACTGTATATCCGATGTTAGCACCAAATTTCCATGGGGTAAACACCTTATATTTATAGGATTCTTCAGCAGGCACGGTGTAATTGCCATCGCTGACCTCAGTGTAGTTGCTGGAGGTGAGCCTATACCAAATCGGTGTAGAGATGCTGAGTCCCATGAGCAACGGAGCATACTCCACTGGTCTGAAGATGACACCTGCCTTTAGACCGACGCCTGTACCGGTGATGTCGCGGCGATCATAGACATTGAGGTAGTCAATATTCTCTGGATTGGGACTGATGGCCTCAGTATGGTCCGACACATGACTGTAGTGGACATCATTAATAGCGGCAGTCAGACCAAGATATACACGATCTTTGATATTCCCGCTGAAAGTGAAGTCATATTCACCCACATATCCCTCATGAGCCCTGTCGAAGAGGTATTCGGTGGCAGGATAATAGTAGGCAACATCTTCTCCTGATGCGTAGAAGAGGTTATTGGTATAGATGTCATCAAGTTGGTTGCATGACAAATAGGGCTTGAAGGTATTGAACCCATTATCAGAGACAAACGGGTAGAGATTACCATTGGCAAGTTTGACATACGACAGTTTGTTCTGTGAAGAATTGTTCAATTTATCTGCTGCCGAAAGGATATAATTGAAGTTTCTGCTCTTATGATAATTAAATGCGAAGTTGAAGAACGAGTCATCTCCTGTCCTGTTGGCATAGACAAAACCAGCCTGATCGAAACTCACGCTATGATCATCACCATGCTCATAATCAGAAGCATCCTGTTGCATGACCATACCGATAGAGCCTTCCACTTTGCTGTGACGGAAGAGTCCGATACCAGCGGGATTCGTAGAAGAAGTGGACAACTCTGCGCCAAGTGCGTCGAGAGCACCGCCGGTCGCCACATAGCGTGCCGTACCATTGAGTTCTTCGGTCACAATTTTGGCATTTTCATAGGTTTCCTGTGCAGCCAAAGGTCCATAGGCCATGACTGCGGCAACGATCATGATGTATTTCGTTTTCATTGTCAGCAAATTTATGATGGTTAAAAAAATATTCTATATGATCAGGTGAGGCTATCTTCTGCCGCCAAAGCCACCAGAGCGTCCACTGCCGCCGCCACTGAAGCCACCGCCACCAGAACGGCTGCCTCCGCCGCCAAAGCTGCCTCCTCCGCCGCCACCACTGCCACCACTGCTGCTATAGGAACCAGAAGAGCTGATGCTGCCGACACTGCTGGAATTGTTGTAGGCAGACCCTGTGCTGGGTGCGGAATAGGTGGGTGAATTGCTCACGGAATAAGAGCGTGAGGCTGATGCAGAGCGTGTGATACCTGATGAGCGGTTGGCAGACATGGCAGAAGACCGTGAGACACCAGAGCGTGTGGAGGTGGTGCCTTGATATGAACTACCACCACCTGGAGAGGTCACAGAAGCTCTGCTACCGCCAAAGCCTGGACGGGTGTGGTTGGTCATCGACCCAATCAACTGCTCAGTACGGTTAGCCACAGCCTTTTCTGCTACGCTCTTGCCACCGAATGTGCCATGAGAGGCGACAGTATAACCTGTATGATAGTCATTACGGCCTACATTGTTGGTCGCATGCGAGGGTGCACCATGATTGCGAGTACCACTGGTGCCTGTGACATTAGAGGCTAAATAAGTACCACCAGTGTAATAACTGAACAGGCCATATCTGTAATAGGGCAATCCCCAGCAATAATACCATGGATCATACCAGCCCCATCCGAAGCCGTAGTAGCCATACCATCCCCATGTGGGATACCATGAGGCGAACCAGGGATCATACAAGCCATAAGCCCATGGCGAATACCAAGAGGGATAGCCATAGAAATGGCTCCAATATGCTCCACAATAATTGTAGAACCACGGATGATACCACCCATAGAAATCGTCGAAGAATCCCATTCTTGCACTATAGATAAACTCATCGGAGTCATCAAAGTTCTTATAGACAAACACGGTATCAGTCTTGGGATAAGTGCCATCACCAGCCTGGAACTCAATGATGTCGTTACCCACCGAGTCTGTACCTACCACCTTAAAGGAGCCGCCTGTTTGACGGTTGTACTCGTCGACCGACATGTCGAGTGTCTTCACGGGACGGTCTATCTGCTTTTCCGTCTCAGCCTTTTCCTTAGCCTGCTTGTCGACCTTCTTAGGCACAAAATACAGATCATCTTGTGCCATCAGAACCAATGGCAGCAAAGCCATAGCCAATGTTAAGATTAATTGCTTTTTCATATCCCTTTTATTTACTAAATAGGTTATACTTTTTATCTAGTGCAAAAATACGACAATAAATCATGCAAAATTAAGGAAAAACCCTAAAGCAAGGTAGGTTTTTCCCTATTTTTTATAAATTTGCAAGAAAAAAAAGC
>CADCQC010000277.1 GCA_902803455.1 uncultured Prevotellaceae bacterium | reverse complement strand
ATCGACAAGTCGCTGAATATCAGTACTTGGCGATTGTTGTATTCCTATAATTCCCGAGTTTTTCCCGAGTTTTTATGTCGAAAACGTTTCGTGTCTTACATCAAAGCGTATGCTAACAGCCCGCCATTTCACGAAAATTTTCATCCCAGTGCTCGTTTTCGCAATACAGCATAAACCTCGCCCCATCTAATTCAGTCATTGGTTGAGTTACTTCTATTATCATAAGACCTCGTAATTTTGAGTGCAAATATACATATTCTTATTGACTTTCCAAAATAATTATTTTGAAGTTTAAATTGCTTCAATTAATCGAGGGTTTAAATCAAAGGGAAAGGTGAGATAGGATGGATTTTTAGGCGTATAGAAATAGAGAATTTTGAAGAACAATTTATAATCTATGGAATGTCTTGAACCAGCGTAGTTAGCAATCTCTTGTTCTTTATTTTTCCGAAATAGATTTTAGCCTTCTGGTAGTCCCCACGGCCAGCATACAATAATCCAATGGCATAATATGCATCGTCTTGACTTGTATATGGTTCGTGGCCGTGCTCTTTTAGCCACTCAAACATCTCCTTCCCGCCGAACCTTGTCAGCTCGACATCGGTCACACTATGATCAAATATTGTCTCTATCTTTCCCATACCACAGTTGTAAACACATATACTTTTAATGCTTTTACAGCCTTTAAACTGTAACATTATGATGCAAAGATAGATATAATGATTAAACAACGGAAAAAATTAATAGATTTTTTCGCTAAAATAAGATTTCTACCTTTTTTTTATTAACTTGGCCTTAAAAATGGCCAAACAGACTTTAGTTTTTGAATCACCTATGGAACTCTCTCTAAAGGGTGGTATGATCGCCATTACCAACAGAGAGTCTGGGGAAATGACACTTCGTTCGTTGGAAGATATCCAATTCATCATGATTGACCATCATTCGGTCAGAATTACTATACCTCTCATCACACAATTGTCGAAACTAAACATCGGAGTGGTGTTTTGCGACGAAAAACACATGCCAGTATCCATGCTGATGGACATGGAATCAAATTCCATTCAGGCTGAACGGTTCAGATGTCAACTAGCCGCATCCAAACCTGTCAACAAATATATTTGGAAACAAATCGTTGAGTCTAAAATACAGAACCAATCCCTTTTACTTGAAAAGATGGGTGTTGGAAAATCATTGCTGGATATTTACTACAAAAATGTAAAAAGTGGAGATTCAACCAACAGGGAGGGAGTTGCCGCTAAAGTATATTGGCCGAAACTGATGGGGAAGGAATTCGTACGCGACAGATATGGGAAAGCACCCAACGCATTATTGAATTATGGTTATTCACTTCTCCGATCCATGATTGCAAAACACATCATGAATGCCGGACTACTCCCTACGGTCGGATTATTCCATCATAACCGCTACAACGCTTTCCCTTTGGCGGACGACTTAATGGAGCCTTACAGACCTTATATCGACTATAAAGTTAAAATATTGATGGAAGCAGGTATTTTTGATATCTGTCGAGAATCAAAGAAACAACTACTTGAATTATTCTATCAAGACATTCCTGCAAACTCAATGGCTATGTCGGCTTCTACTCTGGCCGGGATCTATGAGGGACATGGTAAAGTCATCGTTTTGAGGTATCAGAAGAACGAATCTGAAAAAGAATTCTCTATCTCAACAGAAGGTTATTATTGGATGATATTGTTTTTTTATCTATATTTGCACATGCTTTTCAAATCTGCACATATCGGCACATATATCGCTATATCATGGCTACTCAACCTCGACTAACAACACCCCACCTGAAAGACAAGCCATCATAACAGCAGAGAACAAAAAGACAAGCCATCATAATAGCACCCGACATAAAAGACAAAAACATCATAACAACACTTACAGACATGAGAAAACAACTATTGACAGCATGCCTCTTCATGGTGGCAATCGGCGCCTTCGCACAAAAGCCGGCTATCCCACGTGATGAAGCATTGGAAGCCAAAATCGAGAAGACCCTCTCGAAAATGTCCTTGGACGAGAAAGTAGGACAAATGCTGGAACTCAACCTCGACCTCATGGGGAAAATGGAACAGCAGGGAACCGCCAAACCCGTCTGGATAATCAACGAGATGTTGCTCGACACACTGATCTCCAAATACAAGGTGGGATCGATCCTCAACGCACCTGGCACACGTGCCGCCACCATCGACCAGTGGCAACAATGGATACAGCTCATCCAGAAAAAGTCGATGAAATATATCGGCATTCCCGATATCTATGGCCTCGACCACAACCATGGCGTGACCTATACCCAGGGTGGCACGCTCTTCCCCCAACCGATCAATATCGCGGCCTCGTTTAACACCCAACTGGCCCGCACAGGTGGAGAGGTGACCGCCTATGAGAGTCGCGCCGGCAACTGCCCGTGGGTCTACAACCCCGTGATCGACCTGGGGCGCGACCCCCGATGGTCACGCATCTGGGAGAGTTTCGGAGAAGACCCCATCGTCAACGCACGGATGGTGGAAGAAGAGGTGAAAGGCTACCAGGGCGATGACCCCAACCACCTCGGCATCTACAACGTGGCGACCTGCGTGAAGCACTACCTGGCCTACGGCGCACCCTTCACCGGAAAAGACCGCACACCGGCCTACCTCTCACCCGCCATGCTGAGGGAGAAATATTTCGAGCCCTTCAAATGTGCCATCCAGGCCGGCGCCCTCACCATCATGGTCAACTCCGGCAGCATCAACGGCGTACCCGTGCATGCCAGTTACGAATACCTGACACAATGGCTGAAGAAAGACCTCAACTGGGACGGGATGATCGTCACCGACTGGGCCGACATCAACAACCTCTTCATCCGTGAGAAAGTGGCCAAGGACAAGAAAGACGCCATCCGTATCGCCATCAATGCCGGCATCGATATGTCGATGGATCCCTATAGCGTGGATTTCTGCATCCTGCTCAAGGAACTGGTCAACGAGGGAAAGGTGTCCATGGAACGCATCAATGATGCCGTCAGGCGCATCCTGCGCGTGAAATACCGTCTGGGACTCTTCGAACGGCCCAACACCGGCGGCAAAGGCTACGAGAAATTCGGATCGAAGGAGTTTGCCGAGAAAGCGCTCCGTGCCGCTGAGGAGTCTGAGGTGCTGCTGAAAAACGAGCGCAACATCCTGCCACTGGCTCCCGGCAAGAAAATCCTGCTCACTGGCCCCAACGCCAACCAGATGCGCTGCCTGAACGGCGGATGGAGCTACACCTGGCAGGGATCAAGGGCTGAAGACCTGGCGGAATCCTACAACACCATCTATGAGGCGCTCTGTCTGAAATACGGCAAAGACAACATCGTACTGGAACAGGGAGTGACCTACAACGAAAGGGGAGCTTATTACGAGGAACATACCCCGCAGATCGACAAGGCGGTGGCGGCAGCCGCCGGGGTGGATGTCATCATCGCCTGCATCGGTGAGAACAGCTACTGCGAGACCCCCGGCAACCTCACTGACCTGTGGCTGTCGGAGAACCAGCGCAACCTGGTGAAAGCACTGGCAAAGACCGGAAAGCCCATCATCCTCATCCTCAACGAGGGACGCCCGCGCCTGATCGCCGACATCGAACCGCTGGCACAAGCCGTGGTCGACATCCTGTTGCCCGGCAACTATGGTGCTGACGCGCTCGCCAATCTGCTGGCTGGAGATGCCAACTTCTCCGCGAAGATGCCTTACACCTATCCACGGGAGATCAACTCGCTGGCGAATTACGATTATAAGGTGAGTGAGGAAGTGGGGACCATGGCCGGTGCCTACAACTATGATGCGAAAGTGTCTTTGCAATGGCCTTTCGGCTATGGGATGAGTTACACCACCTTCGACTACAGCAACCTGCGTGTGGACAAGACACAGTTTGATGCCAACGACCTCATCACCGTGTCGGTGGATGTGAAGAACACCGGCAACCGTGTGGGCAAGGAATCCGTCCTGCTCTACTCCAGCGACCTGATAGCCTCGATGGTTCCCGACAACCGCCGCCTGCGCCAGTTCACGAAAATCGAGCTCCAACCCGGCGAGACCAAGACCGTCTCGTTCAAGTTGGCTGCCAAGGAGTTGGCCTTCGTGGGAGCCGATGGGAAATGGATTCTTGAGGAAGGTGACTTCACCTTGAAGATCGGACGGCTGACACAAAACGTCACCTGCACCAAGACCAAGGTATGGGAGACACCCAATATCTGAAATCGCTGAAGAGGACGCGTCGGCCGTCTGGCAGAGAAACCTTTTACTTCTGGTTCTTCAGATAGCCGAGGGCGGCTTTCAGCCCCTCCTTCACATAATAACCCTGAGCCAGGCGCTGCCCCATGAGCAGCGCCTGCTGCTTCATCTGGCGGTAGTCGGCAGGTGAGAGTTGTGCGAGTGTCTTGCCGATGTCGCTGATGCTGTCGATGACGATGCCCACCCCTTCCTCACGGATGAAAGGCGCCATGGCGGCCTGACTCCATACGATGACGGGAATGCCGGCACGCAGATAGAAGGAGGTCTTGTGGGGGTCATTGATGCGCAGATACTCACCCCAGGAACCCACACAGGCTTCCGGACTGTCGCCATCCCACACCAGACCGAAGTCGGCCTCCACCTTCGAGATAAACTGGTCGGCTTTCATGAAGCCATGATATTTCAGTCCCTCACATTTGTTGCGCTCAGGCATGAAGCCCTCGCCATAGAGGTCGAGCTTCCAGTTGTCCATGGCCGGCATCTGATAGAGGAAATCATTGCGTCTTCCCAGTCCGCCGGCATAGACGACTCTCCATGGCCGGTGGGGCACGTCATAGGTGCGGGGCTGGCTCTCGGAGAGGAAGTCGAAGATCTGCAGGCAGTGCATCCCGCCCTTGAACCCATGGTCGATGAGGTATTGCCGCATGGTGGGGTTGTGCACGATGAGGAAGTCGGTCTTCGACAACCGCTGGTTTTCCTGTTCTGCCGTCAGTTTATGCCGACGAAACGCACCCAGGTCGTGGATAATCGTCACCACACGGGCACCACGCATCTTCGCCAATGAGCAGGCCATCTTATAAAACTTCTTCATCGGGTATTGCAGAAACAGCACGTCGCCCTTGCGCAGTCTCCACAGGATGCTGGTGACGCTGGTGAGTTTGGTGAAGAAACGGCCCACTCCCCCACTGCCGAAATCATGGATTGTCAGGTTGTGGTATCCCTCGCGCCGGCAGATCTCGTCGATGTCGCGCTTTGCCTTGTTGATGGTCTCAATCTCTATAAAATGAATCATATCTCATCGTTGTATGGGTCTGTTGCGTGACAGGGTCATCGCAACAAAACAGGTTAACACTCGCAGTAACACTCACAAAGATGAAACAAATATAATGCATTTTTTCCGATCTTGGTCATTTTCTTTCCATAAAAATGTAGAATCGGCAAAAAAAGCGTGTTTTTCAGGCTGACATCATGAATCCACAGACCGTGCCAAACAGGGAGCTTCTCATTTTCCGTATATCCGATCCCAGTTTTCAAGCAACTCTTTGTTTTTCTTCCTTGCCTTCCGGCTCATCGGCTTTTTTCTGAACATCTCGAAGAAGTCGAAGCTCACCAGACCCTTTGGCGGTGCATACGCCTCCAAATTTCTCGTGGCATCCGACACCATGGAGTTGATGTTCTTGCGGTCAGTGCCCCAGACGACCACCTCGCCAAGTCTGTTTTCCTTCGGGATCATCCACAGGGTGTCGCGCATCTCCTCTGCCTTCACCACACGGGAGAGGTAACTCACATGCGAGAGGGTGGCGCTATGAAACACCGTGTCGAGATAGATACGTCCTTGATAATCAGAGACGGTCTGTGTGCCTTTGTCGGTATAGACTTTCACATCACGCAGGGGCGTGCCTGTCTCTTTGTCGATCACCACGCACCGTGGTTGTGCACTGGCCATCATCCAACCAGAAGCCATCAATAGCGCCCATCTCAGGCGTAAGGAAAAGAGCATCAACATTTATTAAGAAATCAGAAATCAACATCACAAATATAGGCCAATCTGTCATTCTGAAAGATCTCACCCCGATTTTTTTAAGTTTTGTTATCCGTGTGGTGGTTTCAGTCTATTAAAATTAAGTTAACCGCCCCTTCATATTATAAAAATTTTGGTTAACTTTTCATGGCATTTTAACCTTGTTTTGTAACTTTGCAGGCGCGAATCTATTCACGATTCCAATCTATACAAGATTTAAATCTATACACGATTCTGACAAGAGGAGAACATGACGATGAAGACAGGACTGGTTTTGGAGGGAGGTGCCATGCGGGGATTATTCACGGCAGGCATCCTCGATGTATTGATGGAAGAAGACATCTGGGTGGATGGCGTCGTAGGCGTCTCTGCTGGTGCTGCGTTCGGCATCAACTTCGTATCCCGTCAGCATGGCCGTCCTATCCGCTACAACAAGCGCTACGCCAAAGACTGGCGCTATTGCAGCATGCGTTCCTGGCTGTTGACAGGCGACCTCTTTGGTGCGCAATATGCCTACCACGACATCCCCGAAAAATATGATCCTTTCGACAACGACACCTATGAGTCGAGCGACACCGCCTTCCATCTGGTGTGCACAGATGTGATGACCGGCGAGGCTGTCTACAAACGGCTCGAGCAGGGTGGCAGCATCGCCTACGACTGGGTGCGCGCCTCGGCATCCATGCCCATGGTGTCGAAGCCTGTCGCCCTCGAAGGGAAACTGTTGCTCGATGGTGGCGTGGCCGACTCCATCCCATTGGCTTATTTCGAGCGGGAGGGTTACGAGCGCAACATCGTGATCCTCACCCAGCCAGAGGGTTTTGTGAAGCAACACAACAAACTGATGCCGCTGTTGCGCCTGTCGCTCCGCAAATATCCCTTGATGGTGAAAGCACTCGACACACGGCACGTGATGTACAACCAGCAGTTGGCCTTTGTGCGGCAGCGTGAGCAGGAAGGCCGGGCATTGGTCATCCGTCCGGATGCCCCGTTGAAGATCGGCCACATCTCCCACGACCCTGATGAGATGCAAGCCGTCTATGACATCGGCCATCAGACTGGCCAACGCATGATCAGTGACATCAGATCTTTTTTGGGGCAGCCATAAATCATACTTGACCGTTTTTTTTGTGATGAAGGGGTGTGCAACAGCCTCGACAGTTGTGCGTCTGTTATTTTATATAATTTTGAATTGAATTTTATATTATTTCCAGCCGAAGGCTGATTTTTACTCAGCACGCTTTGCGTGCTTGATAAGAAGTCGGCTGCGCCGAAAAATCAATCAAAAATGATTTTCAAAAATTATTCAAAATTCTGCCATTGCCCGCAGAGAAGAGAAGATAATAAAAAAGGAGGAAAAAGGAGATATTAAAATTTGAAAAAGTGCCAAGGCACTCACAAAAAGGGAGAAATAGGCTTGGTACAGAAGTCGGCTACGCCGAGAAATTAGTCAAAAATTAGTTTCAAAAATTATTCAAAATTCAGCCGGGGTTGCAGTTTTAAAACAGCATTCTTTCCTTTTTTCCTCCTTTTTGTGAAACGCTTGCGTTTTTTTATTGTTTTCGTCGACGCCAAGCATGTCCTAATAGATTTTTTTCTTTCTTTTTTATTTTCTTGTTATTCGCTTGATCTCATCCACATGCTTGAT
>CADCQC010000276.1 GCA_902803455.1 uncultured Prevotellaceae bacterium | reverse complement strand
ATTTGAGGTTATCGACCCATGTGATGGGCTCCATAAAGCTTTCACGAGAGATATTCCATCCCGCACTGACAGCAGGATAGGTATGCCACTGATGACCCTTAGCCAGACGAGAGGAAGCGTCGGAACGGAGAGCGACAGAAGCCATATATTTATTGTCGTAAGAATACATCACACGACCCATCCATGACATGAGACCACTCTGCCAATAGCTGTAGTTGTTGAGGTTGACCTCACCAGTTGCCTTGTCAAGTGCATAGTACTGGAAGTAGTCAGCGGGGATATTCTGTGCAGAAGCTCCAGTAGACTCGTATGTGGTCTGCTCTGCAGAGTACATTCCCACGATGTTGAGGTTGTGTTTCTCTGCGAAGAGACGGTCGTAGGTGACAATATTCTCCACAGCCCAGTTGCGGGTCTGGTTCTCAGAGATGCCACCACCGTTGACAGCATTCTCATCCTTGTTGTTCACACCTGTACCAGTGAAGTTGCCGCCTTTGGATGAACGGAAGTTCAAACCGACATTGATGCGATAGCTCAGGCCTTCCACCCATGGGCATTTTACTTCTCCGAAGAGAGTATTGTAGGAACCGATACCTTTGTTCTCGTTGAGCCAGATATCCTTATCTCTTTCCACCGTCTCCTTGGTGACCACCGACTGGTCATCAGCAGGCAATGTGATATAGCGCTTGATATTGCCATTCTCATCATAAGGACTTGCCAACGGGCTCTTGCTCAGCACACCATACATATCGTTGACACCTTGTGTGATGCGGTAGCTGTTGTTGGTGCTCAGTCCGAAGCGGAACCACTTGCCCACCATCTGGTCGAAGTTACCACGGATAGATACGCGGTCATAAGCCTGTGTGGGAACAGGAGACTCGTCGTGATAGTAACCAGCAGCGAAGCTGTAGCTTCCGCCATTGGTACCACCGGCCACACTCACGTCATGATTGTGGCTTACACCAGTCTGATAATACAGATCCTGCCAGTCAGTATCAGTATCATCGCTCTCATCGAGAGAGTTCTGATATTTTCCTGCATACTTACGGAATTTTGAGAAAGTAGGTCCATCCATCATCGGATATTTGTTGAAGACCTTCTTGATGCTGACATAACCGTTATAGGAAACCTTAGCCGGTGTGCCCATGGATCCTTTAACAGTGGTGATGATGATCACACCGTTGGCACCGCGGCTACCGTAGATAGCGGTGGCAGAAGCATCCTTGAGGATATCGAGCGATTTGATGTCAGCCGGGTTGATATCAGAAAGTTGTCCCATGAAAGGGATTCCATCCAAGACGATGAGCGGGTCGTTGCTGGCACTGAGCGAGCGTTGGCCACGGATACGTATCTGCATCTCAGCACCAGGCTGTGATGATGTCTGTGTCATGAGGACACCAGCGACACGTCCTTGGAGCGCCTGTGCAGCATTGGTGGCAGCGATCTGATTCAGTTTATCACCGTTGACGTTGGCCACAGAACCAGTGACAGCCTCGCGGCGCTGCGTACCGTAACCGATGACCACGACCTCATTGAGGTTGCCTCCCTCGCTTTCAAGAACGATGTTGAGGCTGGAGAGATTGCCCACCCTCACTTCCTGGGTGACATATCCCACGTAAGAGACCACGAGGGTAGCCCCAGACTTCACATCGAGGGAGAAGTTGCCATTGATATCGGTGACGGTACCATTGGAAGTACCCTTCTCCATAACCGTAGCACCGATGAGTGGACCTTCTGAGTCTTTCACGCTACCGTTCACCCTTTTTGACTGCTGAACCTCCTCAGCCGACTCACTGTCGGGTGCAGCTGCTGCAGCCTGTGGAGTATAGAGTGCACATATCGAGCACAACCCCACCAAACAGATAGATTTTCTGAATTTCACATGCATAACTTTTGTTTTTTAGTAAATATAAATGTATATAGGTGTTGTTTTCAGACGACAAGACCTTATGAAACAATTATCAAGAAAGAATAACTGCCTGCATTCCACATTTTATATATATAATCATGCTACATTGTATGTATGATACCCATGAAACGTCAGTAAGGGCAAACAACGGTTTTTCAAGATGTTCGACGTGACAAAATTACAATAATAATTGACAGAAGGCATCAATTATTGTTCCAAGGTGTTACATTTTTGTTCCATCAATAGGATAGAACAACATTTTTAAAGTGTCAGCACATGCCCACATCTGAGGACAGCCATCATTCTTATGAAACGGGCTTGTCCTCAGATGCGTTTTCGGCATAT
The DNA here is from genome assembly GCA_902803455.1 of uncultured Prevotellaceae bacterium. GTDB lineage: Bacteria > Bacteroidota > Bacteroidia > Bacteroidales > Bacteroidaceae > Prevotella. The sequence continues at coordinate 6,857 of CADCQC010000276.1, read as the reverse complement.
TCTGTGGGTGTGACCCCGAAATGTTTTTTGAAAACAGTAGAGAAATAAGTCTGGTTATTGAACCCCACGGAGTAGGCGACCTGTGAGACATTCACCTTTCCCTGACGGATCAGTCTGGCCGCTTGTTCAAGTCGCAGGTTTCTGATGAACTCACCTGTTGAGATACCAGTGATCTCTTTCATTTTCCGATGGAGTTGCGTTCTGCTGAGTCCCACTTCTTCTGTGAGTTTGTCGATAGTGAAGTCTGGATCTTGCATGTGTTCATTGATGGTCTTCATCACCCTTTCCATGAGCACGTCGTTGTTGCCTTTGAGCTCCACGTTCTCCACTTTGTCTTTCTGTTGCTGTGCGCCAGAATATTTACCCCTCAACCGTCGCACATTGTCGACGAGGTTATCGACGAGGATATGCAGTTCCTCCATATTGAAAGGTTTGGCCAAATAAGCATCGGCCCCTTTCTTAAGACCCTCAAGTCGGTCTTCCACCTCAATTTTAGAGGTGAGCAGGATGACGGGTATATCGCTGATATTGACATTGCTTTTGAGCTGTCTCAACATCGTGATGCCATCCATCTCCGGCATCATCACGTCGCTGATCACCAAATCGTAGGCATCATTTGTGAGGAGCATTTTGAGCGCCTCCTTTCCATTTGGCGCCGTGTCAACACGGTACCAATATCCCAGTTCGTTTTTGATGTAGTGTGCCACCTCCTGGTCATCATCAACCACCAAGAGTCTGAGGTTACGTGATGTCTGCCGTTTTTTGTCGGTGTGGAACTCCTTGGTAGCCACCTCTATCTCTTCTGGTTTGAGGTGATCTTTGCCCAAAGGAATGCACACATCGAAGCAAGACCCCTGAAAACCATCTTTTCTATTGTATGCCTTGATCTGCCCGCCATGCATCTGAACGATGGCCTTGCTCAAGTTGAGCCCGATGCCAGTACCTTGATATTGCACACCTTGTGCGTTCTTTCCCTGATAGAATCGTTCGAAGAGCCGATTGGTATCTTCCTCTTTCAAACCGACGCCCGTATCAAGCACCTGTATGAACGCCTGTTTTCCCTCTTTCCGCAACACGACAACGATTTCTCCTCCACCTGGTGTATACTTGAAAGCGTTGGACAGCAGATTGCTGATCACTTTGTCGAACTGAATGGTATCAATCCATGCCATCAGTTTTTCATCCTCGTGGTGGAAGGAGAACCGAATGTCACGCTGTTTGGCACTAAATTGGAATAAGGAACAAATCCCTGCAATGAATTTGACGAGGTCGGTCTCATTACAGTGAAGGTGCATCTGCTGTTTGTCGATTTTCCGTTCATCAAGAATCTGGTTAACAAGCAAAAGCAAGCGTTGTGCGTTTCGATCAATGATTTCGATGTCCTCAACACTCTCCGCATCAGTGACCCGCTCCTTCAACTTGTTGAGGGGGCCCAAGATCAGCGATAAGGGAGAACGGATATCATGCGTGGCATTGATGAGAAATTTCATTTTCTGCTCATCGAGATCAGCCTTTCGTTTTCTCTCCATATAATAAGCCACAAAAGCCATGATGCCTAAAGCCAAAAGAATATATATAAGGTAAGCCCAAGTGGAGGCATACCATGGTGATCTGACGACAAAGGTCACCTGGCAGTTGGATGCCTCATCATTCTCGTTGCCCATGACACGCACTTCGACCACATACTTTCCAGGTTTCATCCTGCTGAAAGAGATGTTGTTGGTCCCTTCAGGCAGCCCGGTCCATTCACCATCATTCAACCGATATTCATAGGTAATGTTGCCGACATCCTGAAAGTTAAGCAAAGAGAACTCCATGGAAAAAGAGTTGTGGTCGTAAGGAATATAGAAGCGATCAGTAAGGCAACTGACATTTTTTCCGTCGAGGAAAAAATTGGTGAGGAAGACCTTTCTCCCTTTGTAGTTCATTCCACTTCTCACGTCATCAGGATAGAAGGCTACGATTCCCTCGTTGCTGCCATAGAAGATACGGTCATCGGTGGCATGAACCACAGCCCCCAGTATAAATTCCCTTGTCTGCAGTCCGTTGCCGTTGACGTGGTTGACAAAGCGTTTTTTCTCTTGGTTGTATTGCCAGATACCCATTGTGGAACTGATCCACAGATTGCCCGACCTAGAAGAGATAATAGAATAGATCGGTATATTCTCGATTTCCTCAGATCCGGGATAAAGCGCCACTTTATTGGACTCTCTATCGTAATAATACAGTCCACTCTCTGTTCCGATGAGTACGACACCCTCCCGTTGCTCACTGAGCGAGAAGCATTTCTGCCCCTTGAGTTGCACTTCCCATCCGAAGAATTTGAAGTTGCGGTCGGCAGGATTCATGACACACACGCCATTCATGGTAGCCAGCCAAAGGAGTCCACGGCTGTCGATGAGCATGGCTTTCACCCAGTCGTTGCTCAAATGACCTTTTTGAGGGTCATTATTGAACATACTCAGCTGGTAGGACTCGCCTGTAACCGTATTGAGCACAGAGATGCCTTTTCCATAGTTGCATACATAAAGGTGTCCGTCGCCATCATCAGCCATGCAGTTGATGCCCCATCCGTCGACCTTCAATTTTGGAGTACTGGATCCCGTGACCGGATTGTAACTGTAGAGCGTGTTCTCGCTTCCCAACCAATAATGTCCCTGGCGGTCACGATAGATACAGTTGGCACCTTCAGGTGATGCCACAGCAGGTGTGATTTTCCCGTCCTTGTCGAAATGATAGACCATACTCTTCTGAATGGTACACCACACACCCCCATTGTCTCCCTCGGCAATGCTCGACACGCTACTGCCAAGGATATAGTTTTGTGCGGCAAACTTCCATGTGGAAAAAGCCTCCCGTCCCTGGTTGATTTCGATGAGTCCTTTCTTATAGCAACTGACCCAGATGTTATGATCCTTATCCTCAAAGATATAGTTGATATTGGAGGTCGCCAGTCCAAAGCGGTCAAACTCCACCTTTTTGAGTGTCATTGTGTTTTTGGGAATCACGAAGAGTCCGTTTCCGGAAGTACCCACGTAGATGTTTCCTTCATGGTCGACAAGTGCTGTTCTGATAGACACTTTTCCCGAGAAGGCACTGAGGTCATACCCCGCATCCTCCAATTTTCCTGAGGCGTAGTCGTATCTCAGAATACCATAAAGGCAGATGGCCAGGAATCCACGCCGGTCGTTTTTGATGAAAGTAACAACTGGTCCGTAAGGCGACTCAAAATCTTTGGTGGCAGTGGGCTTCAGATTACTCACCTTGTTTCTTGTGATGACAGAATTCTGTCGTCCCCGCCAAAGATTATGCTGGTCATCCTCAAATCCGACCATATAGAAATCTGCTCCATTGGTGTTGGAAAGTTGCGGCTCATCAGTAATCACATTTTTCCCTGCACGAATGGAAAACAAGCCGTATCCTGCTGTACCGATCAACAAATTGCCATCGGTATCCTCGAAGAGGCACTCGACCCTGGGAATCAGATCGTTGGGGAACTTGTATCGGATAAAGCAGTTACGCTCATAATCAAACTGGCACAATCCTTTATCACCTCCCACCCAAAGACGTTTTTTGCTGTCGATCAGCAGTCTGGACACATCATTGTTTTGCAGCGACGTGGTGTCATTTTTATCGGTGAAAAACTGAGTGAACCGATATCCGTCAAACCGGTTCAGCCCGAACTGTGTGCCCACCCACAGATATCCATAATGATCCTGCACGATGTAATCGACCATACTGCTCGACAACTTATCTGCAGAATAGAGAATCCCACTGATAGCCCATGATGAGGTTGTTGCTATCAGTGCAAGGAAAAGGGTCAGCAAATGCCGTAAATGCTTCATGGTGATTAAGGATTAAAAAAACTGTCAATGTTCCCCCTAGGGATTCTGCCGCCGTGGCGACTCATCTCCATGGAGGAATGAAGGTTGGTAACCCCCACAGTTAACCACGATTTTCTCGAAGACGATGCCCGGATCGAGCGGTTGGATGCGCAGGGTGTGCATTCCCGGCTCCGCAGTCAGTTCGATCTTGGACTCGACGACACGTCGTGCGACGGTGGGATAATAGACAGAATAGATATTATCTGGATGCTCATTGAGATTAGCATTGAAATTGACCATCTTTGGCTCGCCACCATCAATGCTTACCTGATAGCACAGCCCTCCCTTGTTGAGGAAGTCGAGTGTAGATTTCACGACCACGATGATGTTTTCCACCTTGTCTGTATTCTCAAACCGGTAGGTGAGGTCAGCCTGTCCCACCTTTTTTGAATAAGGCTGCAGGGCAATGGCACTGAGTGTTCGTCCCATAAACGGTATGACCGTCCACTGAGCCTCGTCGGCATCCGTCTTGCTGTAATAATGCTCAGCCTCGATGGCCACAAATCCATTTTTCTGGTAGAAGACATTTCCCCCTTGCTGTTCAGCAACACGCTGTATCCTCGGCATGATATCGCGTGGGAAATTATCGTTCCAACTGCGGTATCCAATATGTTTCTGAGTCATCATGCCATTCCATTTTCCACCCGCGAAGTCATGGTTGTATGCTGCGCAGAGGAGCGAGTCACGTATGAAAGTCTGTTCCACCTTGTCGGCCCAGCGGTTGGCCTCAGGATTTCCCTCTTTGAAGAGTTGTTGGTTCATCGCCTGGGCATAATACATCTGATGTAGGTTAGCCATTGCCTGGATGGGGAAGAGGATAATCTGCTGGTAGGCGTCTCTATATTCCGGTTTCAAGGCAGCATACTGTCTCAAAGCCTCTGTTTCGAGTTGGGTATATTCAGCCACCACTTGTGCCCATTCACCAGTGGCCAGGTTGTAAGTATTGCTGTTGAGCATTTCCGCCGTCGACCTGCCGTTGTATTTACAGCAGAGGTTGAGAATGCGAGCAGCCTCCTCAGCCTGGTCATCACCAAACTGAGCAGAGCAGAAGTTTAAGGTGTGCTGCGGGATGGTCTCCCCACCCTTCCAAGCCATATCCATAAAGAGTTGGATGGGATATTCCATAGGTTTCAAGTCACCCACATTGAGGATCCACATACGGTCAATGCCGTATTCCAAGGCCAATGACAGTTGTTCCCACATATTTTGAATTGGTGTGACATTCAACCATTTAGAGTTGCGTGGAGCGCCCACATAATCGACATGGTAGTAAAGCCCCCATCCACCTTTATGTTTTCTTTCTTTTTCATTGGGTACTCTTCTCACATTCCCCCAGTTGTCATCGCAGAGAAGCATGATGACATCCTCCGGCACACGCATACCCTTATCATAATAGTCGAGCACCTCTTTATATAGCGCCCAGACCTGTGGTGTTTCCTTCGCCGGTTTCTTTGTCACATCGCTGATAATCTTCCGCTGGTTTTTGACGATGTCGAGCAGCAGTTTGGTATCAGCATCCTCACTCATGGCCTCATCGCCGTCACCTCTCATACCAATGGTGACGACATCCTCTGTCCCCTTCATCCTTTCGATACCCTCACGGAAGAAGCGATCAAGGACAGTTTTGTTGGTGCCATAGTTCCAAGCGCCATATTCCTTGCGGTGACGAGCCCACTCCTGATGGTTGCGTGCCATAGGCTCATGGTGTGACGTGCCGATGATGACACCCATCTCATCCGCCGTCTTTGAGTTGAGGGGATCATCGGCATAGAAAGCCCATCCCCACATGGCTGGCCACAAGAAATTACCTTTGAGTCTCAGAATCAGTTCAAACACCTTGGCATAGAAGTCATGCCCACCGTAGTCGGTACCGAAAGTATTCTTCACCCATGAGGTAAGACATGGAGCCTCATCATTGAGAAAGATTCCGCGATAGCGTACGACCGGTTCGCCATCAGTATAGGTTCCTGGTATCATCCTCACCTGTTCATGTTTTGCGACAGGCACGTCGGCCCAGTAATACCAAGGCGAGACCCCAATCTGGCGGGAGATCTCATAAATGCCGAAGATAGCCCCTCGCTTGTCGCTTCCGGTGATATTAACCTTGTCGTTGGTGATATCGATGATGAATTTCTCACGTGCCTTCATTTTCTGGTCTACAGCGATGAGGATATTCGCCTCTTCCTTTTTGCTGGTCATATCGGCCTTGGCCCCACAGACCAACTGGATATCCTGACAAAGATTACGTGCGGCGATGAGAACCCCCTTGTCGGCCTGCTCATCGACAAAGATGAGCACCTTCCCTCCTTGGTTCATGAGCCATCCCTGATTATCGAAATTGACAAACTGGTCAGCTCCGCGACTTGCTACAGCTGTGAAAAGAAACAAAATGAAAAGTTGCAGTCTGAGAAATGTTTTCATAATAACGGACCATTAATGTTGCAAAGATAACTTTTTTTGGCATTCATATATAAAAAACAAGTAAAAAACATCTCAAATGAAACAAAATGAAACGACATTGCATCAAAATCGTCCATCCATCATGGAACAAATTCAATTATCATTTGTTCCCAACTATCATTCTTAAAAACGTATCATCTATATAAAAAATGTTGGCGACGAAAGGTTGATTCCTTTCGTCGCCAACATATCATCAGATAAAGTAAACTCGTCACCTACACAAGATGTGGCAAGTTGGCCATACTCTTAGCCAAATCGTCATCGGTGAGACTATAGTTGCGCAAGTCGCCGTTGATGTATTGTTCGTAAGAAGGCATGTCGATAAGTCCATGTCCACTGAGGTTGAAAAGAATTACCTTCTCTTCCCCTGTCTCCTTGCATTTGAGCGCCTCCCGGACGGTGGCGGCGATGGCATGGCAACTCTCCGGTGCCGGTATGATACCTTCGGTACGGCTAAAGAGGATGCCCGACTCGAAAGCCTCCAATTGCGGGATATCGACACCATGCATATAT
>CADCQC010000275.1 GCA_902803455.1 uncultured Prevotellaceae bacterium | reverse complement strand
GGATGGTCAAGCACGGCAGCGTGTCCAAGAACATCTCCAAGATGGTCTTCAAGAACGGGCCCAGCAGCAGCGAGACGTTGTCCAACCGCGAGAAGGAAGTCATCATCGCCCTCGTACAGGGCATGTCCAATAAGGAAATCGCCTCACATCTGGACATCTCGGTCAACACCGTCATCACCCACCGGCGCAACATCGCCCGCAAACTACAGATCCACAGCCCCGCCGGACTCACCATCTATGCCATCGTGGGAGGCCTCATCGACATCAATGCGGTAAAACTATAACCCCCATTCCCCACACCACTTTTCATCCCGAGCAGCAACCAGACACCGCTCGGGAAGTTTTTGCTATTCCTCTTATTTCCAGCACTCTAACGCAGTGAAATCCTGTCAAAAAAATTTGGCAAGGTTGCAGAAATCAAGGCTAGAGCAAATAAGATTGTAATTTTGCATCGACAACCAAAATTACTAACAATCAAAACTTACCCGCTATGAAATTCGAAGATCTTTTCAAGAAGAAGAAAACAGCGCCCGTGACCGATACTGCCGACGTCACCAGCGAGACCCCTGACGAGTGCCCCAACTCAGACACCGACACCAAGCAAAAGGAAAAATCACTGGCTCAAGTTGCCCCCAAGTCCATCGGCGTCCTGGACATGGTCATCGCATTCGACACCACTGGATCGATGGCAGCCTACATCGGTGCCGTGCGCCAAGAGGTATCTGAACTCATTCCCCGACTGTTTGAAGACAACGAGGACCTGCGACTGGGCATCGTAGCCTTCGGTGATTACTGCGACATGAAGAACCCCCAGGAGTTCGGCAAGGCCTATCAGTGCATTATGCCGACCGACAACCAAGATGAGTTAGTGAAATTCGTAAAGCGCTCCAAGGACACATCCGGTGGAGACAGCGACGAATTCTACGAACTGGTCATCAAGAAAATCGTCGAGGAGACGCCGTGGCGCGAAGATGCCAACCGCGTCATTCTGCTGATTTCGGATGCAACGCCCCACCCCATCGGCTATACCTTCAAGAAGTATGTCGTCAACAACCAGATTGACTGGAGGGAAGAAGCCAGAAAGGCTGCTCAGATGAAAATCAAGATTGACACGGTCACCATTACCGACGAACCCTGGTACAAGGAGTTGTCCCAGATGACCGACGGCATGAGCGTCCCCTTTGAGAGCGGTGACAAAACAGCGAGACTGGTCGAAGCCGCCACATGGTCACGTGGCTCGAAGGCCGACAGGCTGAAATTTGACCGCTTGATGGAAGAATGCAGCGATAAAGAGATGCAGGAAGTGTTTACTGCCTACATGTCTGAGAGAATGAAGTGTGATGACGATGATTGCTCATCGCCATCGTGATGTGCATCTGGTTCAAGTTCACCTTCCCCCGCAAGCGGATTCACAACTCAGCACAACTCGCTCGCTGAAATATTTACCCTATTTCTCCGTTTGATATATAGACAACACCCGCCGATTGCAGTATGACACTATCATGATGCTGCTGCAACAGCATGAGTAAAGAATATTTCTAGATATTGACTGATTGAACCGATAAAAAACGAATAGTATGAAACGATTATTTTTTGACATGGATGGTGTCCTGGTGGATTTCGAATCAGGACTCGAACAAGTTGACGCAGCGACCAAATCACAGTATGCAGACCGTCCAGAAGACATTCCGGGCCTTTTCTCACTCATGAAACCCCTGCCCGGCGCCATCGAAGCCGTCAACCTGCTGGCTCAGCACTATGATGTGTTCATTCTCTCCACCGCACCGTGGCAGAACCCCTCGGCATGGAGCGACAAGCTGACCTGGGTGGTCGACCACTTGGGCGACGTGTTCTACAAGCGCATCTTCCTCACCCACCGCAAGGACCTTTGCCTGGGCGACTACCTCATTGACGACCGCAGTAAGCACGGAGCCAGCGACTTCCCCGGCGAGTGGATACAATTCGGCTCCGAGAAATACCCCGACTGGGATGCCGTCATCGCCTATCTCTCCCAAAAAGACGGTTGGACCGTATGAACCACCACACAATCACATCATGGACAGACAAGAACTAATCAGCCTATGCCACTACTACGACGGCGAGGACGAGGACAAATGCCCCTTCACCGACACCCCCAAGGCGCGGCTCTGGATGGCCGAAATGATGGTATGCACCCACTTTGCAGATTCGATTGGCAAAGACAACCCCATCGACGATTTGCACGATATGGTTTTTGCCTACGTCTCCAAGTGGGACCCATACACCTTCCGCGACACCCTCGACGAATACATCAAAGTCGCAAACCCCAAACAATCCATCATAGCCACCTACTACAACTAACCAATAAAGACAAAACCCAAACACTCACCCCGTCCGTTATGTAGAGACGCAAAATATGCGCAAACCGAAGGTCATGATGCCAACATCGATGGTTGAGGTGCCGCCAGATTTATCCAAAATATTGCGTCTCAAGGACAGCATTTGCGTAATGCCAAACGATTGGAGGGTGTGCCATAATTCAGTTATGGCTCATCCTCTTTTTTTGTCGCTTACATCCTAATGCTAGCCACAAAACACCCTATCGTGTATTGTCAGGACATCAGAATTTCAATACTTTTGTAGTGGAATCGTAGATTTCTAAGAAAAGTTTCACCTGAGTGTGAAAAAACGCACCTTTCATGTGTCATTACTATAGACAGAAGACACTGACATGAATGACAAGAGCATACTTGAGGGCCTGTTCAGGCAACATTACGGCAAGATGATACATCTGGCCAGAACCT
>CADCQC010000274.1 GCA_902803455.1 uncultured Prevotellaceae bacterium | reverse complement strand
GTTGGCGATGTCATTCAAGAGGACCAGTTCACTCTCGATGGTCACCTCTTTTTTCAGACCACGGTGGTTGATGCCATAGTGGGGGTCGACGGCACTCGTCGGGTCGACGGTCTGACTTTCTGCGCCGAGGGTCTCCATGGCGATGGAACCGTCAAAACTGGTGCCCTCTCCTTCCTCTGCTTCTGCAATCTGGTTTTTCAGGTTATTGGGATCATTGGGGTCATCATGCTCCTCATCTCCAGAACAATAGCCGAAAATGCCTTGCAACCAATAACTGACCTCACAAGGACGGATCTCGTCGAAGGGAATCGTCTTGTAGACATGTCCCTCGACGGTCATGCTCTTTTCTGGCTCATAGCGTAGGGGCACCTTACTGACAAGGTCGTCGTAGCGGTAGCGGCGCCAGCCTTGCACCATCATGAGGATGTCGAGAGCCTGGCGGTGAACCTGATCGTCTGACTCGAAATAGTAGTCGGGATAGGCGATAAACCCTTTCAACTCACTGGAGAGCAGCAGGTCGGTCATCATGTTGCCGGTGTCGAAGGTGGGGTCATCGGTGCCGCCGTCACGCACGGCGATGGAGATATGACGCACGTCGGATGGTGCCTGAAAGGTCAGATGAATCGGCTCAAAGGGTTCGTAACTGTCTTTGACCCCTTCCATCGTGATGGGTTGTAGGTCGTAGTCATGGTGGTTGACAAAAAACAACCGGTCGGCCAGCGGCTTGCCTTCACCATCCAGAATAAGCAGGTCATTGACTCCTGTGGGCAACTGGTCGGCGGGCAAGGTGATTCTTGCATGGCCGTCGGTGCCGGGAGTGATGGCCTGATGGTAGCGGAGAGCACCACGGCAGAGCACCACGGCAGCGTAGGGCGCGTTGTGGGGCAGACCGCGAAGGGTGACATCGGCTGACAGGGCATCGCCGGTGGCATCCACATGAAGTGCGCAACCGGCAGCCTCCGCTTTGGGAAGGTCAAACTGATAGTTCTTCTCGTGATAGGTGAAATGGGCGGTGAGGGTACCGCTGGCAGGAACGTTGACGGTGAATGTGCCACGGCCATGATGGGTGGTCTTCACTTGGACAGTCTTTCCGCCGACAGTCATCTTGCCGATGATGGGCACTTGTTGACCCTCTTCATCTTTGGCCTCAAAGGCGACGACATTGCTGGTACCGGCGATCAGATGACCGCCTTCAGGATAGAAGGTCACCGTCAGACGGTCTTTCGCCTCGGGGTCGAGACGGGTCTTGGGGCGTCCCAACATGTATTTTGAGAAATAGTCGCCTGCAGATTCTGGACGCTCATACACGGGCACCACACGGCTGTATATCGTTCCGTATTGGCGGAAGAAGTCTTGGGCCATCTGCCTGTTATAGAATTGCTCGCGGTCTTTACGATAGAAAGGGTGCTCCGTCACGCAGAAATTGAGCATCCAACGGGTATAGGCGCGTAACTCATAGTAGCCGGAATAGAGGGAGTCTTTCAATTCGAAGTTGCCTGCTCCATAGCCGTCGGCGGAGATAATATGATGTTGTCGCTGGACCACCAGACCGTCGGGGGAGACCAATTCCACATACAGGATACGGCTCATGTCGGTGTACTGTAAGTCATCGGCACGCACCACATATGACTTATACCAGATGGTGTCGCCTTTGTAATAGCAGGTGTTGTCGAGATGCAGGTACACTTTCTCTTGCACAGGGGCGTTCTCCAACTGTTGGAAAATACTGTCGAGAGAAGACTGTGCTGTGGCGGTGGTCATGATGCCCAGTAGTGCCAGAATGGGGAGAATAAACCGTTGCATGGTTGAGAAGGAGGGTAAAGGATGGTGTAATTTTTTCATTGGGTGACTTGATCAGATGGTATGGAGCATTCCTTTTGGGTCAAGGACAAATGCCTGACGACAATCCAGACAAGCCATGTCGGCTGTTATATGCGGACCGTCAATCTGTTGGGTGTGTCCGAAAATCTGATACACCTCAGGCATATATTGGTCTATCTGCATCTCATGGATGTCTGCCCATACCATACTGCCGCTTGGAGAGAAACCTCCGCGATAGTAACCGACATCACCCAGGGCGATAATGCCGTTGTCGCTCTCAAGCAGATGGTTGAGATGGGAGGCGTCGAATGAGCCGATCAGCGCTTCATGACTGGTGTACCAAGGGGCGGTCACGCCGGCATGGGTGAAGAGATGACGGCGTCCATCGAGAGTCGTCTCGTAGGACAACACAAAAAGGTCGCGGTTGGCATAAAATATCTGCTCTAACTGATGTGCATACATCCAGTTGTATCGGCTGCCGCCGCCGTATTCATAAAACAACTCTGAATAGTAGTGCAGATCGTGATTGCCGAGGAGCAGCGTGATTTGTTCGGGCTGTGCCTTTTTCAGTGCGATGATCTCGTTGAAGACGTCAAGGGCTTGAGCAAACGTGATGCCTTCTCTATCATAGGGGTCAACATAATCGCCCAAGAAAATGATCTTGGCATACGGACCGCTTTGAATGGCTGAGCGCCAGAACGTGCGGCCATGAACGTCGGGGATGATGAGGATGTCGTCGGTCATGTCAACAGAATTGCTTGCGGCTGCGAATATAAGCATTTTTTTTCAAACAGCCACATGTGAGTGCACTCTTTTGTCATATCCCTCTAAGTCCCTAAACACCCTAAATGCCATCCTCTATGATAAAAAAGGAATAATAATGCGAAATGATGGTGCAAAAGGGCTCATTATTGATTTTTTTGTTTAAATTTGCCTGTTGGAAATGAAAAAGGAAGCATAAGATGATGATCATAAAGAAAACGCAGCCTTTCATGGCTTCTGCATTACTGCTTTTGATGGCGGTCGTCGTAGGATGTGGACAAAAGAGTGTAGATTCAAATTCTTCAGGTGTTGATGCTTCTGGGCATGTGATGGATATCAATGCTCAGGGAGTGGTGGAGGAGGCATTGCCTTTTTCCTCGGAGAATGTGAAAGAGAATGTGGTTGAAGCCTATGGTCATCGGGTGATCCGCCTCGAAAAGGACCAGCGCATCAGCCAACCCGACAAGATGAAAAACCAGGAGAATTGTTTTGTCGTCATGTCGAAAAAAGACTATTACCTCTATGTTTATGAACCACAGGGCAACGACACGGTCTTGTTGGCTCGCTATGACTGTTGCTTCGCATTGAAGAAAGGTGACAAACAGCAGGAGGGGGATATGAGAACACCGCATTGTTCTTTGGATCATCCCTTCACGATCACGGAAATCAAGGACGCCTCCACTTGGGAGCATGACTTCGGAGACGGTCGCGGTCCTATCCTGTCATACGGCAATTATTTCCTCCGACTCGACACCCATGGCCATAAGGGAATTGGCATCCATGGCAGCACCAACAATGCGGAGAGCGTGCCGGGAAGGGCCAGCGAGGGTTGCATCCGGTTGCTCGACGACGATATCATTGATTTCCGCGAGCATTATGCGTTCGTCGGGATGAATGTGGTGATCAAGGCTGAAGATATCGATGACCTGCCCTTTGAGATTCATGCCATGAAAAAGCAGCAGGTGAAAAGACTCCGACATCTCGATCCTGCCAAAACGCTGACCAACGAACAGGTGCAGCCTTGACCAACCAACAGATACTGTCTTGACCTTCAAACAGAAGTCTATATTCATCCATAAAAATGGGGCACATCGTCATGATATGCCCCATTTTATGGTTATCAGGTAATGATTTAGAACTTATAATCGATGCCGACGCCAAACACGTTGTTGGTGCGGGAGTATACATCTTTGCCGGCAATGCCTGTCTGCAGGTAGTTGCTGGTCTCAACGGTATAATCATTGTAGAGTGAGCAGAAATAACTCACGTTGAGACGCACGTGCTCATTCAGGTTGACGGCACCGCCCAGACCGATGGAGTAGCTGTCACAGGCAAATGAGGTGTTGGTCTGGAATTCATCGGAGAGACCGTAGTCGGTATGCTGGCCACCGGCACTCACGGTGAAGGTCTTGTTGATGTCGTATTCCACACCTGCCAGAATCTCATGGGTGCCATGTGACAGATGTTTCTGACGGTCGTTCAGCATCTTGGCATGTTTGTCGTCGAAGAAGTGATATTCCACGGAGGCACGCAACTGCGGCGTGAATTCATAACCGGCTGCCAAAGAGAGCAGGGCGGGCATGTCGTAGCGCGTCTTCTCACCATCCTTGTAGGGGGCCATCTTGCTGCTAAGGGCTGCACCGATGGTCTGGAGGGTCGCTCCAGTGGGATCGGCTTGCATCACCATTGTTTTCAGCGGCGTGCCCATGTCGGCCTTCAACTCGTTGGTGGTGTTGGGAATATTGAGTTTGGTGCGGAACTCATAGCGAGCCGACAAGGTGAGCGGACCTTGGTGGAAGTTGACACTCACCAGCGGCGTGAAGCCCCAGCCGCGCTGATCGACATCGAGTTGGAGATTGGCGAGCTCGCCCAACATGGGATGGTTGTCGGCCACCACATGACCACGGTAGTAGCCGTCGTAGTAATTGGCGCGAAGTCCTATGGCTGCCGACAGGTTGTCGAGCAAACGGTAGGTGAAGTTCACCTGACCACCATAGATATATTGCTTGCCCTTCATCTGTGAGTCGAGCTTGTATTGGTCGGGGGTGATCTTCATGCTGCCCAACATGGAGGCAAGCACCACATTGAACATCGGTACGCCTTCGTTGTACTCCACGAAACCACCGCTGCCCACGATGCCTATCATGCTGGAGATCGCCCAGCGGTCGTGCTTGTAGGAAGCAAAAAGGGCGGGTACAAATGGAGCGGTTGCCTTGCCATGGAACTTATGGGAGGCTTCTCCATACATCGCTTGGAGCAAGGGGAACGTCGTGGTGATGTCGCGGTCTTGGTGAGGACTCTGCCAATTGAACGACATTTGCCAACCCTCATGACCCCAAGCCAGACCGGCAGGGTTGCTGTAGATGGCGTCAATGCCGAAGGAGGCTCCTCGAGCAAACATACGGTCGAAGGCAATGTGGTAGTTGGTGTTGGTCATCAGGCCACCGGCCCATGACAATGTGGCAACGGTCAGCATAAGGACTGTCGCAATTTTTCTCAATTTCATGTGTAATGATGGATTGGTTTAATATTCTTTTCAATCAAAAACGCTTGCAAAATTATTCGTTTTTTTGTGAAAAATCTTAACCAATACGTAGAAATACTTTCCTTTTTGTAAGTTTTTCCCGATTTTCAGACGGATTATGACTAAAAGTTACTACATTTGCTGCAATTGATGTCCTCTTGCGATGCTGATAGATACTATCACACTCGAACTCTTCAGCCACACCGATTCCTGGAAGGAAAATGGAAAGGTGTTCTTGCACGACAGGTTTTTCCTGTTGCATGACTTCAATTTTGCCAGCAAGGATTTCCTCAGAAGCACACAACCCTACAGGCTGCAGGAGGGGAGGGTGGTTTTCGTCAAAAAAGGTTGCGCCAATTATTCATTCAATTTTGTGGACTATCATTTTGAGGCTGGCGACGTGGTGGTCTTTCTGGCGGATACGTTGGTCGAGAAACAGGGACACTCTCCCGACTTTGAGGTTGATGCCATTTCATTCGATTATTCTTTGCCGTCTGTCATCCACTTGGGGGAGGGGGTGATCAGCCTGCATCTTGATGATCACTCACGACAAGTGGTCGAGGGGCATTTTGAGTTGATGTGGCGAATGGCGCACTTGTCACCATTCCCCGAAGATAATCTCAAAATGCTCTTCAACTCAATGCTCCTTTACATCAATACGCATCCTGGCAGGGCCACCATGCAACGGCCCCTCAGTCATGGGGAGGAGTTGCTTAGGAAATTTGTCGCCTTGGTGAGCCGTCACGCCTCACATGAGCGAAATATTCCTTTCTATGCTGATAAGTTATGTCTGGCGCCTCATTATCTGAGCACGTTGATCAAGCAGGTCAGCGGGCGCACCGTGATGCAGTGGATCAACCAGGCGGCGGTCAAGGAGGTGAAAGTGTGGCTGGCCTATAGCAATGAGACAGCGGCGCAGATCGCTTATCAGCTCAATTTCCCCAGTCCGGCTTCGCTCACCAAATTCTTCAAGCGGGAAACCGGACAGACACCCAGTGAATACCGTGAAAGACAGAAGATGGCCGATAGGGCCTGACATGAGGATGCCGCAAGGGACTGACGGTTACCAGATATGGGCTCGTTTCTTTTTGGGGATAAACAGCTTGTCGCCTTTCTTCACTTTGAATGCGTCATACCAGGCATCAATATGGGGCAGGGCGGCGTTCACTCTTGCGAAATTAGGTGAATGGGGATCGATGGTGATGAGCATCTCCTGATATTCAGGACGCTGGTTGCTGGCCCACACACGTGCCCAGGAGAGGAAGAATCGCTGCTCTGGAGTAAAACCGTCTTTGTTGCCGAGGGGTTGCGCTTTCATCGCATTCTGGAAAGCGCGGAAGGCGATGTTAAGACCGCCGTTGTCGCCAATATTCTCGCCAAGCGTCAGTTTGCCGTTAATCTTCTTGCCGGAGACAACTTCCACACCGTTGAAATAGTCCTCGAGCACTTTGGTGCGCTCCTCATAGTTCTTCTTGTCAAGGTCGGTCCACCAGTTGTTCTGGTTGCCTTCCTTATCGAATTGTGAACCTTGATCGTCGAAGCCGTGACTCATCTCGTGACCGATGACGCCGCCGATGGCGCCATAGTTGGCTGCATCGTCAGCATTGGGATCGAAGAAGGGGGGCTGGAGAATGGCTGCCGGGAAGCAGATCTCATTCGTGGTGGGGTTGTAATAGGCGTTGATGGTCTGTGGGGTCATCAGCCATTCGCTCTTGTCGGTGGGTTTATTCACCTTACGTCCGATTTCGTCTTGGAGCAGGAATTCGGAGATGTTGCCCAGATTCTCATACAGGGAGAGGCTTTCGTCGACCTGCAATCCGCTGTAGTCTTTCCATTTGTCGGGATAACCGATCTTCACGATGAAGTTGTTGAGCTTGTCTTTGGCTTGCAACTTCGTCTCGCTGCTCATCCAGGTTAGTTCGTCAATACGTTGACCGAGGGCGACTTTCAGGTTGTTCACCAACTCAATCATCCGCTGTTTGCTGCTCTCGGGGAAATGTTTCTCCACATAGAGTTTGCCGATAGCTTCTCCCAGGACACCGCTCACCAGTGAGACGGCACGTTTCCAGCGCGGACGGTCTTGTTGCACACCGCTACGCACCTTGCTGAAGTTGAAGGCTTCCTCACGGAAGTCATCGCTCAACTGGCTGGCGGCGCCAGTGATGACCTTGGCCTCAGCATAGGTCTTCAGGTCCTCGAGTGGTGTCTCGGCGAGGATCTTCTCCACCTCATGGATAGGTTCGGGCTGGCCCACGTCCACATATTGGAAGGCGGGGAATCCGGTGGCAAGGAATACGTTGCCCCAGTCGATGCCGGGAAAATCGCTTACCAATTGGTTGTAGGTCATCTTGTGGTAATTGGCGTCCACGTCGCGGAGTTTCACCCGGTCGTAACTGGCTTTGGCTATGCGTGTCTCAATGGCCATCACGGTTTGCATCTTTTTCTCTGCTGTGGCCTCATCGGCTCCCACTTTCTGGAAGAAATGTTTCAGCATGGTCTTATAGGCTTCCCGCACAAGACGTGTCTGTTCATCATCATTGAGATAATAGTCGCGGGTGCCCAGACCGATACCGCCTTGGCCGATGCCCACGATGTTTTGTGAGGCATTGCGCTGGTCGGCTCCCACACCGATACCATACATCATCGTGTTCTCTCCTTTACGGTCAAGTTGGGCGGTCACCAACTGGTATTCTTTACGGTCTTTGATAGCTGCGATGCGGTCGAGGGTGGGTTTGATGGGTTGCCACCCTTCTTTGTTTAGTCTCACGCTGTCCATCATCAGATTATAGAGCGCACCGATCTTCTGTCCCAGTGTTCCTTTGGGTTGTGGGGAGGAGGCAAACTGCAGGATAAGTTCCTGGATGTCTACCTGACTCTTCTCATATAGGTCGGTGAATGCACCGTTGTCGGTATGCTCTGCATCCAGAGGATGCGTTTTCAACCATCCGCCGGCAGCATAATGATAGAAATCATCGCCCGGACGGACACTCTTGTCAAGATTGGAGGGATCAATACCCGAGGTAAGTCCCTGTCCGTTACTGCTGATGGCGGTCATGGCGATGGCTGTCGTAAAAAGGATTTTTTTCATCATAATACAATCATTGATAGTTTAAAAATGAAAATGAAAGTGATGTTTATTGTTAGTATAGGTATGAATGTTTCGTGGAGCAATTAATGATTCGTGGATTGGATGCCGAAATCTTGTTGCTGCCGCTCCACTTCCTCTAATGACCGGCGTCGCTCCTCATCGGTCATGGCATTGGGGGTGGGTGAGAGGGGGTGTCTGCCTGTGGTGACTACTTGGTTGGGCCGTTGCTCTTCGCTATGGCACATCGGCATCGTATAGGGGATGCTCTCCACCACCAGGGTGTCGGCGCTGGGGGCATGAGGACCCTCAAAGGTGGAACGGGCGATGATACGGATCTTGCCTGCCCGATGGGTACTCCTGATGAGTGCCGGTGCCGTTCCCCATTCTGTGGCGCGTGGGTTGGCCATGATGCGTCCGTCATCAATAAGGCTGCCCTCACCGTCCACCAAGAAGGTGACATGCTCACGGGCAAGATGGCGCACGTGACCGTTGTCATCGGTGATTTCTGCCACCACCACGATGAAGTCGCTGCCGTCGGCCACCAATGGTTTGCCCATCTCATCGGCATACAGGCGGATCTTGGTGCTGCGACGTGATGGCATCTTCTTTTCTGTACAGACCACTTTTCCGTCGACGATGCCCTCTGCCACAAAATTCACCTTCTGCCAGTCTCGTTTGGTGTAACTGTAGTCTCTCGCCTCCCAGAAATCCCAGAAATCTTTAAACACCACCGGGACGTTGGGTGTCCCCTCAGGCTGATGGACGACTGGCAGGGTCACGCTCTTGGCACCGTCATAGGCGGTCAGGCGCACACTGTCGCAGTTGCTGAATATCGTGACATCTTTGTTCGAAAATTGTGTCATCTCATGAGCGAATGCGACCATATAAGGACGACTCATCTGTGAACGGAACATATCAAATGCATATTTCTTTTGACGGAAAGCGTCGTAGATACCACCCACATAGGCGTCAGGATGGTAGCCGCGCTGGTGATCGAAGGGATGCCACTGGCAACCGCCGATAAACTGCCGTTGTCCGCGGTACATCATGCCGTAGGTGTCAGCGAGTGACAATGCGGCCTGAAGCATGGCTTCCTCGCCCCACCCACGGGCGGCACGGTTGATGGCATTGTGCGCATACCAGTCATCCACATACTCACCCCATTCACGGGTGAAGATACATTTGTCGGTGTCGAGCGTGCCTTTCCCGATGTTGTAGGCCCAGTCGTAGAGCACGTCGTAGTTGGCTTTCGCACCAGCGGAGTTCATGTCGGCGGCTGCCACCGGACGACCGGGATATGGATATTCCTCACGGGTCACCTCCAGGGCTTTCAGCGCAAAGTCTTCTGGGAAACGGGTCTCATTGAGGATGGGCTCCCACATCAGCACGCAGGGATGGTTGCGGTCGCGGCGGATGATCTCACGGGTGTTCTGATGCACCTTTTCCATCCATTTAGGATCTTTGTTCAAATACTGCCAGCCGGGCGTGGGTACAATAATGAACAGGCCCAGTTCGTCGCAGGCGTCCATGAACGAGGGGTCTTGCGGATAGTGGGCTGCTCGGACAATCGTCATACCGGCATCCTTCAGGCGCTTGGCGTCACGCCATTGCTGACTGTTGGGAAGCGCGTTGCCCACATAGGCGAAGTCTTGGTGGCGGTTGCCGCCGACCAATTGGTGATAGGGACGGCCGTTGAGCCAGAAACCATCACGACCTCTGAATTCGGCTTTGCGGATGCCCATGCGCACGATACCGCCATCGCAGCTCTTCTTCCCGTTGACCACCTGCAACTCCACGTCATAGAGATAGGGGTCTTCGGGCGACCAGAGATGGGGCTTGTCGATCTTTGTGGCGAGGGTGACGGTAGCGCTCAGACCTTCATAGTTGGGCATGGAGATCTTGGCTTTGGCGGTCTTCACCACTTTGCCTTCTGCATCTTTGATGCGGGCAATGATCTGGGGTGTCATGGTGGAGGCATCATTCTTGCACACCTCTACGTCGATTAGCACATCTGCACTCTTTTCCGAGATGTTGTCAAAATGGATGAAGACACCGCCGCCTGCCACTTCATTGCACTCGACGGCATCGGTGATATGAAGGGGTGACTTGCCGATAAGCCAAACGTCGCGGTACATGCCACCATGATAGGAGAAGTCGAGTTGGGTCTGGGGCTTTCCCGGCGGGTAATTCTTATCATTGCTGTTGTCGGCCTGAACGGCAATGACGCAAGTCTCGCCTGGGGCGACATTGAGTTCCGGACGGTCGTTGCCCGTGAGATGGATGGTGATGGGCAGGTAGCCGCCTTCATGTTCCTTCACCAGCCTTCCGTTGACAAAAATCTTCTGTTTTCCCATGATGGCTTCGAAATGCACGGTGACATCTTTGCCTGCCATGTCTTGGGGCATGGTAAAATGTTTCCTGTACCAGCAGATGCCTTGGTAATTTCGGCTGCCGCTGACTTCTGATGGTTCCAGGCGCACGGTATGTGGAGCACAGATGACCGGCCATGACTTGTCGTCATAGTCTTTGGCCTCGGCACCTTTGGCGTCACCCAATAGGAAGCGCCATCCCTCATTGAAATTATAGATGATGCGGCCACTGTCCTTGAGCGGATAGAAACCGGCCACAGAGGCAGACTGTGCCATGCTTTTTATCGCCAGGAGTAGCAGACTGAATAGGAGTGCTCTTTTCATTGTTGTAGTGATTTGCTGTGGTGATTTGCTGGAGGGGCTTTAATGGAGGGCTTTAATGGAGGGCTTTTTATGGAGGGGCTTTACTGATATTTTGGGCCCTAAGGACAATGGGATTATTCGAGCGTCAGTTCTACATGCTTGATGCGTTGGCGGCGCCAGGTGTATACCACATGGAGGTGGCCGTCTCTGCTCTGAATGATGGATGGATAGGAGTATTGCAAGATAGGACTGTCCTCTAAGGTGATCCAGTGACGCCAGTGCTCTCCATCGTCACTGAGGAGAATGGAGAGGGGAGTGCGGGCTCCTTTCTCCTTGGTGGGTTCGATGGGCCAGTCGTTGCAGATGAGGGCATAGCCGCCTCCTTTCAGACTGACGGCATCGATGCCGCTGTTGTTGTTGGGGGTGTCGAGGAAACGAAGTGTCGTCCATGTCTCGCCATTGTCGCTGCTGTAGGTGACTCCGATTTGTCGGCTGCGGGTGCGGCAAAGCGCTTCCAGACGACCGTCTGGCAGAACGATAATTGTAGGTTGGATAGCCTTGACGCCTTCCGGGGCATCCACAAAGGCCGTGCGGCGCCATGTCTTGCCCATGTCATCACTCAACTCAAAGTAGAGCTTCCATCCGTCGCGTTCGTCACTGGTGGGTGAGATGAGCCGGCCCTTGTTGAGGATGGGCTTGTTCTTGATGGGACCGTAGAGCGTGTCGGGCAACTGCTCGCGCTTGCTCCAGGTCTTGCCACCGTCTTTCGACCGGACAACCCAGCCTTTCCAACTGGCCACCTTGACGCCGATTTTGAAATAGAGAAGCAGTTCTCCGCTGGGAGTCTCGAAAAGAACGGGATTCCAACAGGCTTCACGGTAGTCGGGGGAGAATACACCATCAGCGGCCATCACGGGGGCGGTCCATTCTGATGCACCTTTGGGCTTACGGCTCACCCAGATACAGACATCCGACCGGCCTTCTTTGGTCCCACCGAAATAGGTGGCTACGAGGTCTCCCTTGCGGGTTTCCACAATACTTGCGGAATGGCATTCAGGGAAGGAGGCTTGTTTGTAAAGAAACTCGTCGACCACCACTTGCTTCCCCCGTTGGGGAATCTGGCAGCTCAGGTCATGGCTGCCGGAGCCCAGTTCAAGGTGACTGCCATCTGCCAGATAGGCGGTGGCGGTGGTGTTGGCGGGGATCTCGATGTGCCAGGACAGACGACCGCCATTTTTCTTCCAGCGGCTGACAATCTGACCGTAGATGGACTGATATGCGGCATCGATGTCGTAGATCTCATCGACGGTGAAGTCGGGCTTGAGTAGGATATGCTTGAATCCGGGAGCATCTGCACGGATGCCGGCAATGTCTTCATAGAGCCATGAGATCAGGTCGCCGAGAAGCATCACATGGTTACCGCTGTTCATCTTCGGACTGGCCGTGTCACCATTCCATAACTCCCAGATCGTGGTGGCGCCATGTTCTGCCATATAGCCCCAACTGGGGTATTTCTTGTTGGTGGCCAACAGCCATGCGAGGTCGGTACGGCCCATGGCGCTCAGACCGTGCATCAGCCATCCGATACCGATCACCCCACAGGTCACGGTGCCCAGGTTCTGGTTGATGAGGGCTCGGATGATGTTTTTCTCCACTTCTTTTTTCACGTATGCATCGTCTGTCATACCAAAGACCAAGGGGAGCAGATTGGCTGTCACCGTGTTGTTGCTGTAAAACGTGCTGTCGGGATAGAGCAGGTGGCCTGGTACGGTGGAAGTGCCTTGCTTGATGGTCAGGTAATGTTGGTTGAAGGCCTTGAGGGTGAGTTGGGCTTCTTCCTCGAAATAGGTCATGTCATTGGTCAACCCTTGCGTCTTGGCCATCTCTTTCATCATCTGACAGAGATAGTAATAATAGGCGGTGGAGATCAGTGTGCCGTCGGTGATGCGGGCTGAATCCTCGCTATGAATAAGATGCTCTTCCTCGGGGGGGACGCACCAATCGCCGTAACGGTCGTGGGTGATCAGCCCTTCATGCTGGTACTGGTATTTCTGATGCTCCATCCAGCGTTTCACGTTGGGATAGTATTTGCGCAAGGGGGCATCATCGCCATATTGTCGGTAAAGCATGTCCATAGAGAAGGGAAGCGCGGCAGGCCAGGTCACGTTGTCGCTGTAATAGTTCCAGAAGGCAGGGGCCACATCTGGGATGCAACCGTCTTCCCGTTGGGCTTCCGTGATATCACGTACCCATTTGGCATAGAGGGTGTTGATGTCGAAGAGGTATGCCTCACCATAGCATCCGCGGGTACGGTCACCGAGCCAGGGCTGGCGCTCATCGCGTTGCGGACAATCGACAGGCATGCCTTTATAGTTGCTGAGCACGCCCCAACGGGCATTGTGGTATACTTTGTTGAGAATGGTGTCTGAAGTGATGAAATGTCCGGTCTCGGCAATCGCGTCGGAGACGACCTCCCCGATGAAATCATTGGCGGTGGCATCAGGCATGCCTGTCACCTCCACATAGCGGAATCCATGATACACAAAGGTGGGATGCCACCAGATGCCTTGTTCTTTCCCGTCGGCATAATAGCGGTCTGTACTTTGGGCATGGCGCAGGTTTTCCACCCATATCCGACCGGTGGAGTCGAGGCGCTCGGCATATCTGATGATGACGGAGTCGCCCTCCTGGAGATGACCGAGGCGCACATTCAGCCATCCGGCCATATTCTGTCCCATGTCGATGATCAGACGGTTGCCTTGGCGGGTGATCCGTTGGGGGTGCAACTGGTCCAGCACCTTCATGTTGGGCGACATGGCTCCGCGTAGTGTTCCCTGGGGAATAGCCGTGCGCTCGGCTGTCATCCAGCGTGAGGCATCATAGCCTGTCTGGGTCCATGGGCCGAGTTGCTTTCGGGCATCATAGATCTCTCCGTCATATTCATTGTTGGACCGGATAGGACCATCGGGGGTCAACCGCCACTTCTCATCGGTGGCGATGGTCTTGCGTGTTCCGTCGCTATATTCTATGATGAGGTTCAACCGTAACGTGGGATAGCCGAAACGGGTGATCTTATAGGGCTTCTTGTCTTGCTGCATGGTGTAGAAACGGCCGTTGCCCAAGATGACACCGATGGCATTCTCCTGCTTCAGTTGGGAGGTCACGTCAAAGGCGTTGTAGAGCAGTGTGCGGCGGTAGTCGGTGGGGGCGGGGGCGAGCACTTGTTCTCCGATGCGCTGACCGTTGATATATGCCTCATACATGCCTAAGCCACAGATATAGAGGGTGGCGCGCGACAACTGCTTGTCTTTGGCGAGGGAGAACTCTTGGCGCAGATAACGGGCAGACAACCGGCTGTGTTCGGTTTCTTGATCCCATGGCATCGTGTGGTTGAGACCGATCCAACGGCCTTGCCAGTCTGATTCGGTGAGCAGACCCACATTCCACATCGCCACATCGCTCCAACTGCTTTCTCCTTGGGTGGTATTCACCTGCACGCGCCAGTAACAGCGGGTGTTGCTGCGCAGCGTCTTGCCGGCGTAACGTATCCATTGTGACTGGTCTGTCGTGGCGCGCGTATCCCAGAGATCGCCTTCCAATGCCTGTGCTTTCTCTGGCGTAGAGGCGACAATGAGGTGATAGGCTGTCTGGGTCACATCGCTCATGGTGGCTTCAATGCGCCAACCGAGTCGGGGGGAAGGGGTGTCTATGCTCATGGGTTGCACGAGACGCTCCGTCCGGAGGTCTGTGACTTGGATGGAGGAAACGGTCTTCTTGACCGGTTTCCTGGCTGCGGTGATGCTGAGCGCAGTCATCAGCAGCAACATGAGCAGGATGCTTCTTTTTCTCATAGTCAGTGGATGGGTTGATAGTAGCGTTGGCGCAGTGGTTAAATAGTGGTCTGGTCTTTACGTAGATAGGACTTGTTGCTGTCGATGGCGATGAGCACGCGGTCACTGCCTCGAAGGTAGGCTCCGTCGGTGGTAAACTCTGTCACACGGTTGTCTACCTCACCGAGATAGGTCAACGTGCCATCGGAGGGGTTCATCTGCCAGATATTTTTCTTCTGTCCGGAGATAGTGGTCAGATCCACCTGCATGGGTTTGCCGCTGTAGTTATAGACCAACAGATAGTCGTTGCCTCGGGTGGCGATAACTCTGTCATAGCGCTCCCCATTCTGTCCGGCGATCACACGTTGGTCGCTGATGCGCTCTTCGAAAGGAAAGGTGAGAATCAGCCGTTTGAGATATTTCATCTGTTGGTAGCCTGGGTCTTTCATCGCTTCCCACCAGGGTTTCTCAGCACCGAAAGAGGCCAGTACGCCGGGACGCATAAACTGCATGATGCTGTTGTGACCGTAGGTATGGCCGAAGCATCCGGCGAACACGGCCCAATAAGCGTAGCGGCGCACATCATAGTCTTGCCAGCGTGGGGCGGAGAAATCGTGAAGGCCTTGGGGGATGTCCTCATAGGAGGGCTCACCGTCGATGACGGGTTTGAGGGGGGCTTTCTCGATGCTCATGTCCACATAGCGCCAGTTGTCTTCCTCTGTGTTGTCCTTGATAGTGTAATCGCCGTCTCCGTTGCGCTGACCGTAACGGCGGTGACCGCTCTGAAACATGTTGAAGTCGAGCCATTCACGGTCATTATACCACCAGGCGCTGGTGGTCCGCCCACGGGGATGGAAGGTCATCAGATGGTTGGGGTCGGCTTTCTTGATGGCACGGGCGAGGGCGTCCCATGAGGCGGTGCCTTTGTCGCCCATGATGTCACCACCGATCATCCAGATGATGTTGGGCTTGTCGCGGTAACGCTCACCGAGGAATTTGCCGTAATTGGCGGCTTGTTTCTCGTTCATCTGCTTGATCATCGAACCCCAGATGCAGTCCATGGCGATATAGATGCCATTGGAGGCGGCCATATCGACGATATAGTCGAGGTGTTCCCAATAGCCATAGTTACCTGGTCGGGTGAATGGGGCGAAATTGAAACTGGCATCATTGGCTTGTTGGCCATATATATTATAGGTGGGGATGGCATTGAGCACCTGTATCTGCTCCACGTTGTAGCCTTCCTCCTGCTCTCGTGTGAGGTAGAACTCCACCTCGTCACGGTTGAGGCGCTCTGGCAACAGCCATGCCGTATTGCCCAACCAGAAGAAGGGCGTTCCATTCTCATGGATCAGGTAACGATGATTGTCTGACACTTTCAGCCGGCCATTGTCCCATGGCTTCTTGACGGGGGCGGCCTGGAGGGTGAACCCTATCAGGGTGATGAAGACGAGAAGGAGGATTCTTTTCATATCTGTCGGGTATTTATGGTTTCGTTGGGATGGATTGTAGTTGGATGGTCTGACCTTTTTGGGTCTTGAGTTCATAGAGATAATAATGGTTCTGTCTGCTCTTCACCTTGCCGGCTCCTTTGAGGGGAGTGGCTGAGCGGATGCAGAGCCGCTGGCCGTGTTCTGATAAAATTGTGGCTTTTGCCAGTCGTCCTGCCTTCCAGGTCATGTCTATCTCAAAACCGCCACGGGCTTTCAGACCGATCACGCTTCCGTCTTTCCATGCGTCGGGGAGGGCGGGTAAGAGGTGGATGGCACCATCATGACTCTGGAGCAACATCTCGGCGATGCCGGCGGTACAGCCGAAATTGCCATCAATCTGGAAGGGGGGATGGGCGTCGAAAAGGTTGGAGTAGGTGCCGCCTTTCTTTTTCTCTGTCCGCACGAGGGTGAGTTGGTCGCCGATGAGTTTCAGCGCATGGTTGCCGTCGAGCAACCGTGCCCACAGACACACCTTCCATCCCATGCTCCATCCTGTTGAGGGATCTCCACGATGGATGAGCGAGGTCTTGGCGGCCTCGGCGGTTGATGGTGTCGACAGGGGAGATATCTGGTTGCTGGGATAGAGTGCGTAGAGGTGTGACACATGACGATGGTTATCGTCGGGGTTGTCCCAGTCGTCAAGCCATTCCTGCAGTTGTCCCCAACGGCCGGTTTGGAGTGGTGGAAGACCGTTGAGCTTCTCTTGAAGACTGTCGGTGAGGGTGGTGGGGGATGCAAGGATGGAGGAGGCCTCGATGACATGGCTGAAGAGGTCGCGCACCAATTCGTTGTCCATCGTCACACCGGCCGCAGTCGATGCCTGATAGGGATGCTGGTTCTCGGGAGAGAGACTGGGACAGATGACCCAATATCCTTTCTCGGGATGTCGCACCATAATCTGGTTGAGAAAACGGGCTGCGTCCACCATGATGGGGTATACTTGACGTAGAAAATCCTTGTCGCAGGTGAAGAGCCAGTGCTCCCAGAGGTGTTGGCACATCCAGGCGGCTCCTGTCGGCCACAACCCCGAGGGTGCCTTGTCGATGGCGCCTGTCACACGCCAGATATCGGTGTTGTGATGCAGCACCCAACCATCGGCACCATACATGATGCGGGCGGTCTGATGGCCTGTCTCGCTGATGTCTTTGATAAGGGAGAACAGGGGGGCGGTGAGGTCGGAGAGATGGCACACTTCTGCTGGCCAGTAATTCATCTCAAGATTGATGTTGGTCGTATATTTTGAGTCCCAGTTGGGAAACATCTTGTCATTCCAGATGCCTTGCAGGGTGGGGGGCTGGCAACCGGGCAGGGAGGTGCAGATAAGCAGGTAACGGCCAAACTGATAGTAGGTTTCCACCAGATGATGGTCTGCGTGCTCCTTGAATTGTTCGACGCGCTGGTCTGTCGTCAGATGACCATATCGGTTGGCACCGAGATCGAGCGTGTTGCGGCAGAAGTATTGACGGTAGCGGTCGGTGTGCGACTGCTTCATGGAGGAATAGTCTTGTTGGAGGGCTGTGCGCAGGGCGGTTTCCGACTTCACGGTATCGTTGCCGGTAATGTCGTTGTAATGACGGAAGTTGGTGGCGATGCTCACGTAGAAGATGACTTCATCAGCTCCCACGACAGAGAGCACACCGTCACGGCTGGTGATCCGCCCGCCGTGATGAACAGCGGTCACACGACCGGTGAAATTCACCTTCCCCTTCAGACCCTCATGATTGGAGGAGGTGCCGCTGAGCACGATCTCATCTTGCTCGCTCCTGATCGACACATCTTGATGGGGTGAGGTCATCATGGCGTTACAGGTGA
This sequence comes from uncultured Prevotellaceae bacterium, assembly GCA_902803455.1. Taxonomy (GTDB): domain Bacteria; phylum Bacteroidota; class Bacteroidia; order Bacteroidales; family Bacteroidaceae; genus Prevotella. The sequence goes on along the minus strand of CADCQC010000274.1, from coordinate 828 downwards.
TACTTCCCGGGCGGTCGGCGGTCAGTCTGACCGTGATGACATGCCCGTCGAGTGAGGCGATATATTCTCTACGGTAATGCACGCCACCTACCGTATAGGTGGTGAGGGCACGGGCGGAGTCAAGTGACAGTTCACGGTAATAGTCGTGGTAGTCTCCATGACCCGATAGGTTGATATACAGGTCGCCGAAGGGCTGGTAGGGCATACCGTGGTTGGTCTTGCTCTGCACATGGGCAGTGGCCATGTCCTGGGCTTCCTTATAACGTCCTTCCCACACCAACTGGCGCACCTTCGGCAGATATTCCAGGGCTTCGGGGTTGGCATTGTTGTTGGGCTGACCTGCCCAGATGGTTTCTTCATTGAGTTGGAGACGGTCGGTCGACACATTGCCGAAAACCATGGCGCCCAACCGGCCATTGCCGATGGGCAGGGCCTCGTTCCAGTTGGCTGCCGGACGGTCGTACCACAGCAGATGGGGACCTGCTGCTTGCACGGAGGTGGAATAGAGGGCTGCAAGAAGGATTAGGATGACCAGCGTAGTCTGTCCGAGGGTTGGCTTCTCGGTGAAGAGTCGTGAACAGGTCATCTCATCAGGGTTGTTCTCCATGATTCCTGTGGGTGTTTGGGTGGACGGTTGCATTGATTCAGGGCTTTTTCGGATGAAATCTCAAGGTGTTCTCGTCTTCGATGGTGACTTTGTCCTCGTTGATCTTCGAGGCGTCAAGATGGAAGATGTCGGTGAAGAACTGGTAGACGGCGTTGCGGTTGTTGGGACCGAAGTCGTGGCGCTCGTCGGGCAGGTGGACAGTCTGCACCTTTTCGGCGGCG
>CADCQC010000273.1 GCA_902803455.1 uncultured Prevotellaceae bacterium | reverse complement strand
GTCACCCAAGGTGCCTACCTATGACATCAAGCCTGAAATGAGCGCCTATGAGGTGAAAGACAAATTGGTGGAGGCCATCAAGACACAGAAATATGATTTCATCGTGGTCAACTTCGCCAATGGTGATATGGTCGGTCATACAGGAGTCTATTATGCCATCGCCAAGGCTGTGTGGGCTGTCGATAACTGTGTGAGAGAGGTGATCGAGGCTGCCAAGGCTGCTGATTACGAGGCCATCATTATTGCCGACCACGGCAATGCTGACAATGCCATCAATGAAGATGGCACTCCCAATACCGCACATTCACTTAATCCCGTTCCGTTTATTTACGTGACCAATAACAACAGTGCGTCTGTGATTAATGGACGGTTGGCTGATGTGGCACCTTCCATCCTTCATATCATGGGATTGGAACAGCCATCGGATATGACGGGTGTCAACCTCATCAAGGACAAATAAAATTCGATGGACGTCAAGATCGAACCGTCATGGAAAGACAGGTTGGCGGCGGAATTTGAGAAACCTTATTTCGCCAGCCTGGTGCAGATGGTGCGACAGGAGTATCAGCATTATCCTTGTTATCCACCGGGAAAGTTGATATTCAATGCGTTCAATCTTTGCCCATTTGATCGGGTGAGGGTGGTGATCATCGGACAAGATCCGTATCATGAACCGGGGCAGGCCATGGGGCTGAGTTTCTCTGTGCCTGATGGCGTGCCCATGCCTCCCTCACTCATCAATATTTTCAAGGAGGTCACCGCAGACCTGGGTATCCCCTTCCCCTTGTCGGGGAATCTGACAAGATGGGCCGAACAAGGGGTTATGCTGCTCAATGCCACCCTCACCGTGAGAGCGCATCAGGCAGGCAGCCATCAGCGGCAGGGATGGGAGACTTTCACCGACGCTGTCATCAAGCTTCTCAGTGAGGAGCGGGAGCACCTGGTGTTCATCCTTTGGGGTGGATATGCACGTAGTAAAGCGCCACTCATAGATGGCAGTAAGCATCTTGTGTTGCAGGCGGTGCACCCTTCACCATTGTCGGCCAACAGAGGTGGATGGTTCGGCAACAGGCACTTCTCAAAAACGAATGCTTACTTGACACAGTATGGTATGACACCGATCAATTGGTAGACCATTTATGAACAATCAAAAGGTTCCTCCTATTTTTCAAGTGGGTGACGTGCTGATCTCATCCGACATCATCACCAAAAACTTCTGTTGCGACCTAGAGAAATGCAAAGGTTTTTGTTGTGTGGAGGGTGATTCGGGAGCACCACTCACCATGGAGGAAATAGCGGAGATAGAGGATTGTCTCGATGCTGTATGGAATGACATGGCTGCTTCTGCCCAAGCGGTTGTCGACCGTCAGGGAGTGGCTTACACCGACAGGGATGGTGATCTGGTGACGAGTATTGTCGACGGACGTGACTGTGTGTTCACTTGCTATCACGACGGTATATGCCTTTGTGCCCTTGAGAAGGCTTTCCGGGAAGGAAGGACTCCATTCGTAAAACCCATCAGTTGCGCACTCTATCCCATTCGGGAAAAGAAATTCAAGGGCGGACTCGTCGGACTGAATTACCATGAATGGCGGGTCTGTCAGGATGCTGTGAGGCTGGGCGACCAGTTGGGACTGCCTGTCTACAGATTTTTAAAAGATCCGTTGGTCAGACGCTTTGGAGCGGAATGGTATCAGGAATTGGAAATGTTGGCCGAAGAGATTGATCAACAAAAATGCATGAATCATGAATAACCTGACAAATCCTGTCATTAATCTGAAAAGTATAAAACAGGTGCTGGATGCCAGTTCTTTTATCGATGATGACCTGGTGCTTTTCAGCAGTGTGGAGGCTTTGCCCATCTTCACTGAACCAAAGATGATGAATTGTCTTTTTGTAGCGATGTGCTTGGAAGGTAATGCGGTATATACGGTCGATACCAAGGAGCATGTGGTTCAGAAAAATGATGTCATTATTATCAATGATGGACAGGTGCTCAGTTATTACGAGCTGAGTCATGATTGCAAGGCTGTGATCATCATGGCTACAAGCGATTTCTTCGCAGAGGTCATCAAGGAGGTTCATGAGATGTCGCAACTCTTCCTCTTTGCCTATTCGCATCCTGTGTTTTCCCTGAAACCTGAGAAAGCGGACACATTCATCTCTTATTTCAATATCATCAAGCAGCGTGTTGATGATATTGATCATCATTTCCGCCGGGAACTTTCGGCTTCGTTGCTCAAAGCCATGGTTTACGACATTGGCAACGAGATTTATCAGATGCAGGTGGGTGCCCCAAAACTGACAAGGGCTGAGTTTATCTTCAGCCAGTTTATGCAACTGGTGAAAGATAATTTCAGGCAGGAACGGCGTGTAAGCTGGTATGGAAAACAGTTGTCTATCACACCTAAATATCTCTCAGAGGCTGTGAAACAGGTAAGCCGGCGCACACCAAATGACTGGATTGATCATTATGTGACATTGGAGATGAGGGTGTTGCTGAAACACACCACCATGAATATCAAGGAGATCGCTGTGGCACTGAATTTTCCCAACCAGTCGTTTTTGGGCAAGTATTTCAAGGAACATGTGGGCATGTCTCCTTCAAAATATCGCAGGTCATAACCTTTAATGGCTGGCGATGGGAAACTGAATGGCCCGGGTTTCTCCTTTTTTCATCTTCAGCGTGACACGCTGACCTTTGTATCTGATGTTTACTTTCCCTTTTTTATCGGCTGTTACTGTGGCTGAGATGAGTTTGCCGTTGCCCCAGGTGATATCGACAGTATATCCTCCCCGGGCACGTAGGCCGCTCACTTCTCCATCTTTCCATTCTTTTGGAATGGCGGGTAACAGTTCTATTTCCCCATTGCCGCTTTGAAGCAGCATTTCACAGACACCTGCGGTTCCGCCAAAGTTACCGTCTATCTGGAAGGGTGGATGGGCGTCGAAAAGATTGGGATAGGTTCCGCCGCTCCTACGGCGGTCGGGGCCTTTGTATGCGTCGGGTGATACATACGTGAGCAGTTTTCGGTAGATATGATAGGCTTCTGCTCCATCATGCAGGCGCGCCCATAAGTTGATGCGCCATCCAGTGCTCCATCCTGTGGTCTTGTCGCCCTTGATCTCAAGACTTCTCCTGGCTGCTTGCGCTAATTCAGGTGTACCGTCTACGGTGATCTGGTGCCCTGGATAGAGGCCAATGAGATGGGATTGGTGACGATGTTGTGGATCCCAGTCTTCCCAATCGTAATACCATTCGTTGATATCTCCTTCATGGCCGATGGTATAAGGATGAAGGCGTTGGAGTGTGTCGGATATCCTTTTGAGAAAAGCCTTCTGCTCTCCCAAGATACGGCCTGCGGCCATCGTGTTCTCCAACAGCTCACGGATAATGGCCAGGTCTGCGGTGCCTCCATAACAGGTGGTTCCATGATAGCCTTCAGGAGTCTTGTATTCGTTTTCCGGTGAGGTGCTGGGAGCTGTGATGTATTCTCCAGGATGTAAAGGGTTGTCGATCAGCCAGTCAAGACAGAATTCACTGGCTCCCTTGAGCAGAGGATAGGCTGTCTCACGGAGGAAAGCCTTATCAAGTGTGTATTGGTAGTGCTCCCACAACGCTTGAGAGAGCCAGGCGCCACCAAGGTTCCAGTTGCTCCATTCCGGACTTTCTCGCTTCTCTCCCACAGGATTGGCCATGGCCCAAATATCACTGTTATGACTGGAGCACCAACCTCGGTGGATGTCATAATAGTTGCGGGCCACATGACGCCCGTTGGCCGACAGCGATTGCATGAATCCCCATAACGGGGTACTCATCTCACTTAAGTTTGCTACTTCGGCGGGCCAGTAGTTTTCTTCAAGGTTGATATTGACGGTGTAGTTACCTCGCCAAGGTGAATATAGGTGTTGGGTCCACAATCCTTGAAGATTGGCCGGCACTGATGGCGTACGGGAACAGCTGATGAGCAGATAACGGCCATATTGGAAATAAAGTGCCTCAAGATAACGGCTGTCGCCACCATGATCTGTATAACGTTTCAGTAAGGAATCGGTGGGGATGGACAGGTCGTTGCGGGCAGTTTTGCCGTCACCCAACATAAGGGTCATGCGACTGTAGAATTGGCGATAGTCGGTGATATGGCGGGTGCGGAGCTGGTCGTAGTCGTAATTCACAAGATGCCAGAGGTCATCTGCTGCCTGTTCGATGTAAGGTGCACCGTCTTTGACCGGATGGCGTAATGATCCGTTGAAACTGGTCTCGTTGACAAAATAGATGATGAGGTCAGAGGCGTCTCTGACAGTCACTGTCGAGTCATTGGCTGTCACTCTTCCGTCAGACGACTGGGTGAGAAGCATGCTGCAGAAATGGATGCTGGCCTGCGGGTCACCGGTGGCATGGCCTGTCATGGTCAGTTGCCCACTTGATTTGGCTTTCACGCCATGAGGAACTTGAGCGGTGAGGGTGAGGTGGCAGTTGATGCCTTTGCCGCCAGTGCAGCGGATACGGATGGCGATTACTTTGTCGGGAGCAGAGGCGAAATACTCTCGCTGATAGTGGCGGCCATCCTGGGTGTAGGTGTCGGTGCACAGCGCACTGTCAAGATCGAGTTTCCTGTAGTAACCTGTCGACGGACTGGTATTGTCATCAATGATGTGGAGGGTACCTAATGGCTGGTAAAATTGGGAGTTGGGGCCTTGGACATGCAACTGCAGGCTGTCGGCCTTGGCATAGTCCTCTTCGAAAAGCGCCTTACGGATAGAGGGAATCCATCGGCTGGCACCTGCGTCAAGCAGGGAGTCGACAGGTTGCCCGGTCCAAAACGTGAGGTCGTTGAGGAAAATCGTGTTGTCGGATATTCCGCCATAGATACTGGCTCCCATCTTTCCGTTGCCGATAGGGAGTGATTCCTCGTAATAATCTGCAGGACGGTCATACCACAGATGCATGGGATGTTGTGACTGGGCCTTTATGCTGCATGAAAACAATAAGAGTGCCAGCAGTAGAAATGTTGTCTTTTTCATGTATAATAAGGTTTTATATCAAGGAATCCCCGAATAAATCGGGGATTCCGTCATTTGCAAGATTTTTGGGATATGCTATGCGTCGATGTTGGCATAAGTGGCATTGGCTTCGATAAACTCGCGCCTGGGTTCCACGTCATCACCCATGAGCATGGAGAAGATCTCATCGGCCTCAGCCGCATTCTCGATACTCACTTGTTTGAGCAGGCGTGTCTGGGGATTCATGGTGGTCTCCCACAACTGTTCAGGATTCATCTCACCGAGACCTTTGTAGCGCTGGGTGTGGATGCTGGTACCTTCTACACCATTTCCGTATTTGTCGAGGAAGGCTTGGCGTTGCTGGTCTGTGTAGCAGTATTCCTTGACCTTGTTCTTGTAGGTGCAGAGATAGAGTGGGGGAGTGGCGATATAAAGATGTCCCTCTTGAATGATTTTGGGCATGAAGCGGTAGAAGAGGGTCATAATGAGTGTGTCGATATGGGATCCGTCAACATCGGCATCGGTCATGATGATGATTTTGTCGTAGCGCAACTTTTCGATATTGGCTTCTTTGTCTCCTTCACCATCGACGCCAAATCTCACTCCGATGCTCTGGATGATGTTCATCACCGACTCACTCTCAAAAACCTTGTGCCACATCACTTTCTCCACGTTGAGAATCTTTCCTCGCAGCGGAAGGATG
>CADCQC010000272.1 GCA_902803455.1 uncultured Prevotellaceae bacterium | reverse complement strand
ACTGTGGCCAGTCGGCGGTTGTTTCTTCTTCTGACCATGAATTGATTGTAGGTGCTTCCAAGAAGGACCAACGCACGGATGAAAAACACGATCAGCAAGATGATGTCGGGAATGAGCAGCGAGTTGGCAATCCCGAAAAGCATTTTTGATATTAATTCCATTATTTTTTGTTATTCTTTGATTTCCACTTCAACTTACTCCCTATGAAGCCTACAGCCATTACGAAGGCAGCGGCCGCCAGTGTGAGCACCAACGACGTCCAGTCGACTACCCTCACGTTGGAGCGATAGATGATTTCACCATTCTGTGTGAGCAGCAGGCTGAGCACACATACCATCACCGTCAGCCATAAATGAGCCTCGATGCGCAAGTCTTTTAGTGGCAATAGCCATCTTGCCAGTGCTGCACACAACAGCGAAGTAGCCATCACGGTAATGGCGTATATCAAGCTGGTGGTGGAAAAATCCATCCCCACTTGGAGGAAAAGAAGCTTGGTGAGGCCATAGAATACCACAGGGAAGACCAGCAAGCTCGGGTAAGCATGAAGCAAGAGCCGAAAGAAACGCCCCCTTGCTTTCTTTCCATCATCGTTAAGACTTGAAAAACAGTACATCACGCCTATGGCCGATTCCAACGTCACGATGATGGCCATGCCTTGAAGCACATCTGCACGATGCAGCCAATTATCGATTTGTGTTTTTGACTGCATCACGGCATAGTCGATACTCCAATAGGCGAAAGCCCCCAGTAAAAGTGCGAATGCCAGTCGTGGCCCAAAAGTCCACAAACTTGTTTTCATGGCGCAGTTGAGCACGACCAGCATCATCAATATGAAGACCAGGATTTCCATTTCACTCTTCTGTCTTACTTTTGCGGCGCAACAACATCAGCAAGCCAGTCAGCAAGATGACCACTACGATGATGGCAGCGAAGAGTGCGACAGGTGTAGTACCCCCACTGCCTGACGTCCCCCCGACCTTTTCCAGCACCACATTGCCACTCTGCTGTCCCTTGGCAAATGTCATTTGCCGCTTGTATTCCTTTCCAGCCTCTCCAGAGAGTCGGCTTTCCACAAAATGCTGTAGCGGCTGATTGTTGCATACGAAGTCTGTGCAAGCAGCCCCTCCTTCTCTTGTGATGTCGGCATGGAGCAAGGCTGTCGTGTTGAGTTGCTCCTCGGAAGGTTTCCAATACCCCTTTCGTGCACTCTCGAGCATCACCGCCGTCATGGATTGGAATGCCGCAGGGTTTTTCTGCAACATATATTCCTTGATGCCAAGATGCTCTTCATCAGCGACATACATTTTATAGAGGTCGTGGTAGACATTCTCATCAAGAGATGAAGGACGGGTGACAGACCACCCGAAGATGTTGCGGAACATCTCGCCGAACATTTGTGCCGTACCTTCATCGCCCTTCATGCGCTCCTTGACAAAAGCGGGATTGAGCAGCGTGGTGCGCATCTCCACGTCCACAGCCTCCTTCACGTCTTGCATCCTTCTGTTGGAACGGTTGCGGTAGTCAGCCATCAGCGCATCGGGTTCCTTGCCAGTCAAGGCTTTCACCGTCATGGAGAGTCCTCCCGTGAATTCATACACATGGTCGAGCGAGATGGGTCCCCATGTATTGCTCTGCCGTGGTTGCACCACGACATCGGTCTGCTTCAAGGCCGCCTTGAACAAATCCTTCTGACAGACGCCCCAGTTTTGCTCATCACCATAAGCTGCACACATATTGTTGAGGTATCCGCTGGTCAGTTCCTTTGTATCCTTCCATTTGCCGCTCCGCTCTATATAGTTCATCATCCCTGTGCTGTAGCCATTATTGACAGGGCCGAAAACCCTTAATGAAGACAACTCCCGTGCCTTTTGGGGTGACACCCCCTTGTCGATGAGTTCCTTTTCCTGTGCCAATGTGCCCTCACGCACAAAGTTGGAGTCTTCTTTTTCGGCCGACACCAACTGTATGGCCTCTGTGATGAGTCTCAGGCGTGAGTCAGCGATGTCGCGCAACTGTCCGCTCACTTGTACTACGACATCGACACGAGGCCGATGAAGATCTTTGGCCGGCACCACTCTGAGACTTCCAATGCGTCCCTGACTGTCGCGCACAGGTTCCACTCCCAACATCCATAATGCCTGTGCGATGGTGGCGCCTCCGGTGGCGATGAACTCACCAGCCCAGAATGTGTAGCACACCTTTTGAGGATACTTTCCATGTTGTTTCTTGTATTGCGCCAAGGTGGTCTCAGCCAGCCGTTTCCCATCCTCCCAAGCCTGGGCGTCGGGGGTGTTGTCGGGGTTGATGCTGAACATGTTTCGCCCCGTGGGCAGCACATTGGGATTCTGTACGGGGTCGCCTCCAGGAACAGGAGCGATGCTCCCACCGTTGAGCGCCCGTATCATGTTGTCGAACTCAGCTTTTGTGGAAATTAGAATCAGAGAGGCTTCCTCTGAAGTGTGGTAGGTGGATAGCACTTGTTGCCGAGCCTTTGGCAGGTAATGGTGCGCCACGAAGGCGTAGTCGCGTGCTTGTTTGTCGCTGATGCGCCCTTGTCGT
>CADCQC010000271.1 GCA_902803455.1 uncultured Prevotellaceae bacterium | reverse complement strand
GTCAAGCCATCACCGCCGCCGCCAGTGGCTGCAAGGCCGCAATAGAGGCCGATAGGTTCCTCAGGGGGGTGTGACCATTTTAGTCATTTGACTGACAACTTGGCTGACAACTGATAAATACAATCTTTCACTGGGACGGAGAAAAAGAAACGATTTCTCCGTCCCAGTAATGTTTAAATAGCAACTGTATTCTAATCAGCAATATAGCGTAAAAGTAATCTTGAGCACTATAAACAGATACTACAGTTCTGGTTTTCTCAAAAATCCATCTCTCGACACCCAATAGAGAAGTTGTGAATGTTGCTTTATCTGTGGTAATTGCAGCGTATTTTATCTCTAAGCACTAAAATCACCCTCTTTGCGACCAAATTCAAGATTTTCCCATTGAATATCTGAGGAAAAATGTATCTTTGCATAGGAAAGGAGCGAAAGAATCAAAGCACCTATCATCGACTTATTGTCGGGCGAATAAGAAACACACCAAAATCTTCATCCTTGTTGATTCCTAATATTTTTTAATGATGAGAAAAAGAATTATTTACTGTGCTATACTTATCCTGAACATTTTGCAGGCGCAAGCGATGCCGGGCGTATATGATGTGCATGATTTCGGGGCAAAAGGAGATGGCAAAACGCTTGACCATACAGCCATCAACCGAGCCATCGAAACAGCGAATGCCAATGGCGGCGGACAGGTAGTGCTGACACCGGGAACTTATCTCTGCGGCAGCATCCGTCTGCGAAGCAATGTCGACCTCCACCTGCTGGCGGGAGCCAAGATTCTCGCGGCTCCTGCAGAGATGAAGGCCTACGACGCAAGCGAGGTGTTCGGTGGTCCGGAATACCAGGACGGCGGACACACCTATTTCCATAACAGTCTGATATGGGCAGAGGGACAGCAGAACATCAGCATCACGGGACGTGGCATGATTGACGGTGAGGGACTGACGAAAAAAGACACTGAGACTGCCGGTAACGTTCAAGGTGGTTCCATCGGCACCGGCGACAAGGCCATCGCCCTGAAACGCTGCCGCAATGTGACCATCCGCGACATCACCATCTATCGTGGCGGGCACTTCGCCATCATCACCACAGGGTGCGACATCGGCACCATCGACAATGTGACGATTGATACCAACCGCGATGGCATCGACATCGACTGCTGCAAATACTTCACGGTGAGCAACACGAAAGTGAACACACCCAATGACGATGCCATCGTATTGAAAAGTTCGTATGCACTGAAAGCGCCGGTCCTCTGCGAGCATATCCTCATCACCAACTGCATCGTGACAGGTTACAAGCTCGGTACTTTCCTCGACGGCACTTATGTGCCAGAGAAGGTGAACTGGGTGTGCGGACGTATCAAACTCGGCACGGAATCGAATGGCGGCTACCGCAATATCACCATCTCCAACTGTACTTGTATGTGGAGCAGCGGTCTCGCCTTCGAGGTGGTGGACCAGGGTCGGATGGAGAACATCGTGGTGAACAACATCTCGTTGAGTCATGTGCACCATTATCCCATCTACATCACCACCGGCTGCCGAAACCGAGGTCCGAAGGAGCGGACGGAGGTTTCTTCTGCCCGAGACATCTATATCAGCAACGTGATCGCCGACGACTGCGATTCACTGGCGGGCATCATCGTGACAGGTATGGAAGGTACCCCCATCCGCAATGTCTCTCTATCTGATATCCGTATCCAATATCGTGGTGGAGGCAAGAAAGTGACGACTCCCTATAGGGAGCAAGGCACCAACTACCCCGAACCACGCTGGGCCGGCCCGACACCTGCCTACGGCCTCTTTGCACGCCATGTTGACGGTCTGCGCCTGCGGAATGTGAAGTTTGAGCTGATGCGGCCCGATGAGCGGCCCGACATTGTGATGGAGGATGTGAGAATAGAAGAATAAATATTTAACCATTGAAACTAATGATGAAAAGACTTGTTTTTTTGATGACAGCCATGTGCATGTTCACCATGATGGAGGCTGTGGAGATCAGCCATCTGCGCCAGATTGGCTTGCCAGCGAAAGCAGTGCCGGCAAAACTGTATTTCGAGAATATGTATAACAATACACCGCGAACGATAACGACGGAAGACATCGCCATGAGCGCTCTCAGCGGTTTCGACAATGAGTATTTCTTCTTTGTGGAACAGTTGCCAACTTCGGCCGATGACCTATATGCCTGCATCAATCTGTGGATGTATGATGCCAAAGCAGACAAGGTGACAAAAATCTTCAGCCAAAAAGGAGAGGAATATGAGGAACTGTTGGTGCTGGGCATCGAATGGCTTCTCGACAAACAGTCGTCCTTCAAAGATGTGGTGGTCTCTGACTCTAAACAGAAAATCGGCGTACAGGAATTCACCAGCCATCCGGTCGTCATCCTCAATGCGGAGATATTCACGGGATTCTCACACTCACCGAGGAAGACCCTGCTGGTTTACCCTGAAAATAAGAGGGTGCAGACACTGGATAACGAGTGTTTTGTCTGCGTCTCCCACACACTGACCAACGTGCTGATGGGCGCGGAGATGGACTATGCACAGGATTACATCATCACGACCAGCACAGCCATGCGGTCAGTGAAGCAACCATTGAGAAAGTCGGAGGAGTATATCATATTCAACAAGCAGTATCTCACTCCTATGATCCACGTATATTCCGCACAGGGCAAAGAAGTGGGAAGCCTTACCTTGCCTGAAGACGAGGTGGACATGATCAGGTGACTTGATTTGTCCCACCTGGCACAACACCATTCAAGCTGTTTTCCTCACCAGATACTTGCTACACCACAAGCCTAGAAACGTAAGGGCGCCATTGACCATGAGCAATTCATAGCCAAAGCGATAGTCAGTAAACGCTTTGGTCCATTCATCAGCGGCAAAACAAAGCAAGGGAGAAACCACGGCGATATAAGGCACGACCTTGTCGTGGACACCACGCTTGGTCAAGAGGCAATAGGCGAAAATACCCAGCAAGGGGCCATAGGTGTAGGAGCACATCACATAGATGGCATCAATAACGCTGGGAGAGTTGACTACCCGGAAAAAGAGGACGAAGGCGATGAAAACCACCGCCATAATGACATGCACCCTGCGGCGCACCTGCTCGTCGTCGGGCCGCTGGAGAAGGTCCACACAACAACTGGTGGTCAGTGCCGTGAGCGCAGAGTCTGCACTCGAGAAGGCCGCCGCCACCATGCCTAAGGTGAAAAGCACCGTCACCCCCTGCCCCAACCTTCCCGTGGCAGCAAAGAACGGCACGAGTTCGTCGCCAGCAGCAGGTAAAGAAATGCCTTGGTGCGATGCCAACAAGCACAGCAGCACGCCAAGCGACAGAAAAAGCAGCTTGGCCGGAACGAAAGCCACACCATAAGAGCACATGTCTTTCTGAGCATCCTTCAGCGACTTGCAGGAGAGATTTTTCTGCATCATGTCCTGGTCAAGCCCGGTCATCACGATGACAATAAAGATGCCACTCAAAAACTGTTTCCAGAAGTATTGCCTCGACATCGGGTCATCGAAGACGAAGATACGGCTGTGACTGTCGGCCGCCACGGCCTTAACCGCCTCTCCCATACTCATACCCAACGCATCCGTCACGCTGATGATGATCAGGATGAGAGCGGCAAACATGCAGAAGGTCTGCAGCGTGTCGGTCCACACCAGCGTACGGATACCGCCACGGTGGGTATATAGCCAGATGAGCAGCACCATCACCAGCACGGTGACAGGGAAAGGGATGCCCATCGCGTCAAACACGAAACGTTGCAAGATGATGCACACCACATAGAAGCGCGCGGCGGCTCCCGTCATCTTCGACAAGATGAAGAACGACGCCCCCGTCACGTAGGACCGATGGCCGAGACGCTCCTTGAGCAACGTGTAGATGGTGGTGAGACGGTGCTTGTAATAAACAGGCAACAGGATGAAAGCCACCGCCGCATAACCAAGAATGAAACCGAGACAGGTCTGCATGTAGGTCATATCGATGGTCTCCACCATCCCCGGCACACTGACAAAGGTCACGCCAGAGATGGAAGCGCCGATCATGCCAAAGGCTACCAGATACCACGGCGACTGTCTGTTGCCCCGGAAAAACGTATCGTTGTCCTGCCTCCTCGCGGTCAACCTGCTCACGACAAGCAGAAGGATGAAATAGGCTGCCACAGTGAGCAGCATCACATACCCGTCAAGCATCGACCATCACCTCCTCATTGAGTATGTCGCGCAAAATATCCACAGCCATGCCCACAGTAGGCACCGATTTCACCTGCAGGATATTCCTTCCTTTCACCTCTTTCAACTGACAGCGGCGCAAATGCTCGTTAACATATCGCAACACCTTGGAAAAGGCTGTACTGCGGTAGAAAGGACTGTCGGTGTTGCTCACAAACTGCATCTGCATAAAACCTTGCTTGAGGAAAATCTTCTCGCAGCCCAACTGCTTGCCCAGTTGTCGGAGCGGTACGACAAGCATGAGTTCCACACCTTCGCGAGGAACCTTGCCAAAACGGTCTTCGAGCCGCTTGCGGTAGCCTTCCAGTTCATGGTCCGAACTGATATTGTCGAGTTCACGATAGAGGAGCATCCGCTCGCTGCTTCCCGGCACGTAACTGTCGGGGAAATACAATTCGAGGTCGCTCTCCAAAGAACAGTCTTCCACAAAATCATTGCCCATGATCTGTTTGCCGGATTTCATATCCTCGTCATAGAGTTGACCAAACTCCTCGTTTTTGAGTTCTGTGACGGCCTGACTGAGAATTTTCTGATAGGTCTCATATCCCAGATCCTCCATAAAACCGCTCTGTTCAGCTCCCAACAGGTTGCCAGCGCCACGGAGGTCAAGGTCCTGCATGGCGAGATTGAAACCGCTGCCCAGTTCGGAGAAGTTCTCCACGGCCTCTAGGCGACGGCGGGCATCTGCCGACAGCAGTGACCGCGGTGGAGCGAGGAGGTAGCAGAACGCCTTGCGGTTAGACCGTCCCACACGTCCTCGCATCTGATGGATGTCGGACAGACCAAAACGGTGGGCATCATTGATAAAAATGGTGTTGGCATTGGGAATATCGATGCCATTCTCCACGATGGTGGTCGACACAAGCACGTCGTAGTCGTGGTTGATGAACCCCAACACCACTTTCTCCAGTTCCTCAGGTTTCATCTGTCCATGGCCGACAGCCACTCGCGCATCGGGCACATGCCGCCGGATGACGACAGCCACGTCCTCAAGATTGGAGATACGGCTGCAGACGAAATAGACCTGTCCGTTGCGGCTCATCTCGAAATTGACGGCATCGGCTATCACCTCCGCGCTGAAAGTGGTGAGTTCGGTGTAGACAGGATGTCTGTTGGGCGGTGGTGTGCGGATGATGCTCATGTCGCGTGCACCCATCAGTGAGAACTGCAAGGTGCGCGGTATCGGCGTCGCCGACATAGTAAGCGTGTCGACGTTGGTCTTGAGTGTCCGCAGTTTTTCCTTGGTGGAGACCCCGAACTTCTGTTCCTCATCGATGATGAGCAGGCCCAGGTCTTTCCATTCCACCCCTTTGCCCAGCATTTTATGGGTACCCACGAGGATATCGACGCGGCCTTCTTTCAATTGTGCGAGGATGTCCTTCACCTGCTTGGTGGACCGTGCTCTTGAGAGGTACTCCACTTTGACGGGAAAACCGTCCAACCGTTCGCTGAACGTCTTGTAATGTTGGAAAGCCAATACGGTGGTGGGCACGAGTACCGCCACCTGCTTGCCGTCGCATGCTGCCTTGAAGGCAGCCCTGACAGCCACCTCGGTCTTGCCGAACCCCACATCCCCACAGACGAGTCTGTCCATAGGGCGTGCCTGTTCCATATCGGCCTTCACATCATTGGTGGACTTGAGTTGGTCTGGGGTGTCCTCATAAAGGAAACTGCCCTCGAGTTCATGCTGCATATAATTGTCGGGACTGAAAGCGAATCCCTTCACCTGCCGCCGCTTTGCATAGAGGCGGATGAGATCGCGGGCGATATCCTTGATGCGTTTTTTCGCCCGTTCCTTCATGCGTTCCCACGCACCGGTTCCCAAGGTGCTCAACCGTGGCGGCTCATCGGTGGACGCCCGCCGGTATTTAGAGATTTTATAGAGCGAATGGATTGACACGTCGACGGTGTCGCCGCGCTGGTAGACGATGCGGATCATCTCCTGATAACTGTTTCCCGTCGCCACCCTGACGAGTCCGGCAAACTTGCCGATACCGAAATCCACATGTACGATATAGTCGCCCAATTCCATCTCCTGCAGTTCCTTCATGGTGAGGGCCATCTTTCCCGCCCGTGCGGTGTCGGAACGCAGGCTGTACTTATGGAACCTGTCGAAAATCTGGTGGTCGGTGAAAAGGCACATCCGCTGCGTGTTGTCGGCAAACCCGGCATGGAGCGTTTTGTCGACATCCGTGAAGGGAATCTCCTTGACCTCTTTATCATCCTCGGAAGCAGCAAGAATGTCACGCAGCCGCTCCACCTGTTTGCTGCTGTCGGAGAGCACAAAAATGCGGTAACCACGATTCTGGAAGTCAGACAACGTGTCGCGGAGAATCTGGAAATTCTTGTGCAACAAGGGCTGCGGAGAGATATCAAACTTGATGGTGGCAGAAGGTATGCCCGACGGTTTCACGCCGAAATCAATCCTCCTGAACCTGTCGATTCCCTCAATAAAATCCGATCGCTTGATCAGTGCGCTCTCACTACGCATCTGCTGAAGAATCTCATCCTTTTCCGTCTCGGTGGCCTCCTCCAACCGTTCGGCAACGGCCTGTGAGGAAAAGCCCTCGGCATAGATTCTCCCGATGGTGTCGGCAATGAAGTCGAAATCCTTGACGGCCACGATCATTCCTTCGGGCAGGAAGTTCATAACAGGTGTCTTCTCTGCGACCAGTGAGAGTTGTGGCACGATCTCCACCTGCTGCTTTTTCTCCTTGGAGAGTTGCGACTGGATATCGAAGGTGCGCAAGGTATCGATCTCTGGTCCGAAGAAGTCGATGCGGAAGGGATACTCGCAACTGTAGGAATAGACATCGATGATACTTCCACGCACGGCAAACTGCCCGGGCTCGTAGACATAGTCTTGTTGTAGGAATCCCCATTCGCGCAAGGTCTGACACACCACCGACAATTCTACTTCCTGTCCGATGTGGAGCGATAGCGTGCGGTTGTCGAGTTGTTTCTTGGCCACGACCAGTTGACTGAGCGCATCAGGATAGGTCACGATCAAGTTGGATGCCTGTTCTTCCCTTTGGTCAGCGATGGCAGAGAGCCGAGCGAGCACCTCCGTACGAAGGATGTCATTGGCGGCATCCACCTGCCCGTATTTCACCGCCCTTCGGTAGGAGGAGGGGAAGAAGAGCACCTGCTCCTGTCCCATGATCTGTGTGAGGTCGTGATAGAAATAACCTGCCTCATCAGCATCCTGGAGGATGAAGAGGACATTGACGTTGGTCTTTTCTGCCAGTCCGGCAAAGAACAAGGGTGCAGCCGAGGCATGGAATCCGTCTAAAAAAATGCTGCCGCCCGGTTGCGACAACAACTTTGCCAAGGCGCCACACTGCGGCACCTTACTATAAAAATGCTGTAAATCCTGTATTTTCATCCCATCTTACACCTGTTGAAATCAGGTTGACGCATCAATGGTCGCCAACCTCATACTCATGGCCCTTATTTGGCAGACAACTTGGGATAGCGGCGGAACCATCCATCCCATCTGAGTCTCATGACACCAAAAAGTGCCTCGGAGAAGATACCGCCACTCATCTTGCTGACACCTTCGCGCCGGTTGACAAAGATGACCGGCACCTCCTTGATGCGGAAACCGATCTGCCAGGCCGTATGCTTCATCTCTATCTGGAATCCATAACCCTTGAAGCGGATCTTATCAAGTTCTATGGTCTCCAGCACGCGCCTCGTGTAGCATTTGAACCCCGCCGTAGTGTCGTGGATAGGGCATCCTGTGATGAACCTCACATACATGGAAGCAAAATAACTCATGAGCACACGACCTATGGGCCAGTTGACGACATTGACCCCACTGATATAACGCGACCCGATGGCCAAATCGTAACCCTCATCGTGGCAGGCGGCATACAGTCGTGGCAAATCGTTAGGATCATGGCTGAAGTCAGCGTCCATCTCAAAGACATAATCATAACCATGGTCGAGCGCCCATCTGAATCCGGTGAGATAAGCGGTACCAAGCCCTAATTTACCTGACCGCTCAATGATGAAGAGCCTGTCGGGGAAATCCTCCCTGATCATCCGGTGTACGATCTGTGCTGTCCCGTCAGGACTACCGTCGTCGATGACAAGCACATGAAAGTACTTCTCGAGACCAAACACCGCATGAATGATTTTCTCGATATTCTCTTTCTCGTTGTACGTGGGAATGATAACAATACTGTCTTGCTTGTCCATGTCGTAGGAATATTCGTCCTGTGATACACATTAATGGTTGTGAACTGCAAATATAACGATAATATTTTTGTCGGCCAATGATTTTCTGACAAAAAATTTTATTGGTCAGGATTTTCTACCATTCCCTGGTATTCCGGGACCAATGCCGACATCACAGCCTGATAACTGTCGGCCATGGTGGTGTTCACGTTGACAGGCCCCTGTTCGATAGGATAAATAGGCTGATGGATAGTGAGTTTGAGCGGATGCCAGTTGACCCAATGCCAGTCGCGCATCCTCGGCATGACATTAAACGATCCGTTGATGGTAATAGGTACGACCGGCAACTGCAAGTCGTCTGCCAACATGAAGGCACCTCTCTTGAAAGAGGCCATATGACCGGTGAACGTACGTGCCCCCTCAGGAAAAACCACCAGCGACACACCACCAGTGAGCACCTCCCTCGCCTTGTCATAAGTGGCTTTGATCTTCTTGGGCCCACGCTTGTCGACCATGATCTGGTTGGAGGCTTTACAGGCACGTCCCACAAAAGGTATCTTCTGTATCTGATGCTTCATCATCCATTTGAAATGTCTGCCCAGAAAGCCATAGATGAGGAAGATATCAAAAGCCCCCTGATGATTGGACACGAAAACATACGACTTGCCTTTCTCCAAATGGGAACGGCCCTCCACGGTGACTGGCAAGAGAAACAGACGGATGTTGACCCATGACCACCATTTCCCGGGATAATATCCCCAGAAATTGCCGTTTCCCAAAGCACAGCCAATAATCACCAAGAGGGCGATAAAGATGGTCCATACGATCAGAATCGGTATAGCCACAAACAACTGATAGATGCGATATAGGTATTTCATGATGAATATTAGTATTTTGGTGTTGGTCAGATTATTCGCAATGGAGGGTGAGCAGCACCACCTCTCCTGTGACATTGAAACGCATCGGGATGAGTCCCCCCAATCCTCTTGAGACATACAGATGTCTTCCATCCACCTCATACATACCGTCATACTCGTCGAAAACGAGTGAGCTGGTCGTCATGCCGAAGAGGTTCACCTGCCCGCCATGGGTATGTCCGCTGAGGGTGAGCGGGATATCAGAAGGTTCTATCACGTAAGGTTTCCAATATCGGGGATTATGCAGCAGCATGATGGAGAAAACACCTTTGGGGATATCCTTGATGGTATTCTCATAGTTGGGAGTGTCATGGTCTTCTCCCTTTCCGTCATTTCCTTTCATGCCTGCGAGATAAATGCTGTCGCCACCGTGGTGAAGGATGGTACTCTCGTTGAGGAGAAGCCGCCAACCCATCTCGCGCTCCAACCGTTGCGTCTTCTTCTCTGCGGCCAGTTTCTCTTCCCTGGTTCCTCCGATGTAATGGGAGTAATCATGATTGCCAAGGATGGAATACACGCCATCGGGAGCCTTCAGCCTCGAGAGCACCGGCTTATGCTCCTGGATTTCCTCCGGACGGGTATTCTGCAGATCACCAAGGAAGAAGATGATGTCGGGATGCAACGCATTGATACTGTCGATGGCATCAGCAAGCACATGCTTGTCTCCCCCCCGATAACTACCCACATGGGCGTCAGAAAACAAAGCGATCTTGTAGCCGTCAAAACCCTTAGGTAAACGGGATGAGTGATAATCCATGCGGTGGACCTCAAACTTCCCAAACCCCCAAAAACTACCGTAAATAGTGATAAAGACAAATAAGAGCGCCAACAGCACACCTGGCAACAGTCCCCAATTGTGGCGCGCATGGAACCGGTTGCTTACCCCCCTGCCGAGGGATGCACAGAGCGCGAGCACCGCCTTGGGCACGATGAACGCACCAAGGATGAAGAGATAGATGTTAAGCCATATCGGCTGTTGGGGCATATAATCTTGGCATCTAGCCAAGAGACTGGTATAGACCAACAAGACTATGGTGATGATCCACCATAGTGCTTTCACCCACACAGGCAAGTTTCTCCGCCAGATATACCGTATGAACAAGAACAGGTCGGGCAGCAGGATCAGCAAGATGAATAAAAAGAAATGACGCGCTATCATTTTAGTATTCTTTTATATGCTTGTGGCCAAAAATTGTCTCATTAAAGTGGTGGGAATCCCCCGTCGGCGAGCATAGTCTTCCACCTGGTCATCACCGATTTTTCCCAAATTGAAATAACGGGCTTTGGGATGTGCCATCATCAGTCCCGATACGGAGGCATGCGGTCTCATCGCACCATGCTCAGTGAGTCGGATGCCGATGCTTCCCATGTCGAGCAGACGGTCGAGCAGGAAATTGAGACTCACATCGGGCAATGACGGATATCCCACTGCCGGCCGTATTCCCTGAAACTGCTCAGCATGCAATTGGGCGATGGTCAACCGCTCGTCAGCAGCATATCCCCACATCTCTCGTCTGACATACTGGTGGACGACCTCCGCCGTAGCCTCGGCCAACCGGTCGGCAAGGGTCTGAGCCAGCATTCTCCTATAAGGGTCTTCATGATAAGCCGTCTCCATACTCATGTCAACCGTGGCAGCGAAGACACCCATCCTATCCGTCTTTCCCGTGGTACGCGGCCGGATGAAATCG
>CADCQC010000270.1 GCA_902803455.1 uncultured Prevotellaceae bacterium | reverse complement strand
GCACAGCCTTGCTCGCTGAATTACAGAAAGGCTTCCAATAAAGAACTGCGCGACTATTTTGGTGAGGTGCTGCCGGATTTCGACCGCGACCGCGTGCATGATAGTGATATCAAGAAACTCCTCCAGTGGTATGACTTGCTGGTCAAAAATGGCATCACTGATTTCGAGGATGACCTTGAGCCGACAGAGGGCGACAATATTGACAACAGGAAACAACAATAAGAATCACTTTAACGACAGATGGTATGAACCTGATAGAGAGATTCCTGCAATATACAAAGTTTGATACTCAGTCGAGCGAGGAGTCGCAAACCGTACCAAGTACTTCCAAACAACTCATCTTCGCCGAGTATCTGAAGAATGAGCTGGTGAAGGAAGGGCTCAGCGATGTGGAGATGGATGAGAAAGGGTATATCTATGCCACACTGAAGTCGAACATGAGGAAAAAGGCTCCTGTCATCGGCTTTATCTCCCACTACGACACCAGTCCCGACTGTAGCGGTGCTGGGGTGAATGCCAGAATCGTGGAGCGTTACGACGGGGGGGATATCATACTCTCGCCGGGCATCGTCTCTTCACCGGAGAAATTCCCTGAACTTCTCTCGCATGTGGGTGAGGATCTGATAGTCACCGATGGTAAGACGTTGCTGGGTGCCGACGACAAAGCGGGTATCGCAGAGATCGTGCAGGCGATGTGCTATCTGCGCGACCATGATGAAATCAAGCATGGTGATATCCGTGTGGCTTTCAATCCTGATGAGGAGATCGGTATGGGGGCTCATCACTTCGATGTGGAGAAATTTGGGTGTGAGTGGGCTTATACGGTCGATGGTGGCGACCTCGGCGACCTTGAGTATGAGAACTTCAACGCTGCTTCTGCTAAAGTGAGACTGAAGGGCATCAGCGTGCATCCGGGTTATGCAAAAGGGAAGATGATCAATGCCAACAGACTGGCTGCTGAGTTTATCTCGCTGCTCCCTGCAGACGAGACTCCTGAGACAACTGAGGGATATCAGGGATTCTTCCATCTGCTGTCCATACAGTCAAACATCGAAAACGCACAGTTGTCGTACATCATCCGTGATCATGACAGGGAGCGTTTTGAGGAGCGAAAGGTTCAGATTCAGCAATGCGCCGCTGAGATCAACCGCCGTTATGGTGAGGGCACCTGTGAGATAGACGTGGCCGACCAGTACTATAATATGAAGGAGAAAATCGACCCCAACATGCATGTGATCGACTTGGTGCTCATGGCCATGCAGACATGTGGCGTTCCGCCAAAGGTGGAGCCGATCCGGGGCGGTACCGATGGCGCACAACTGTCTTTCAAAGGATTGCCATGTCCTAATATCTTTGCCGGGGGTGTCAATTTCCATGGACCATTTGAGTTCGTCTCTGTCCAGGTCATGGAGAAAGCCATGCAGGTGATTGTGAAGATATGTGAGTTGACAGCCAATTACAACGACTGATTAATATGGCGGAACTACCCTTGCTGGTGAGGGATCTTGCACTCATCCTTGTAGTGGCAGGGGTTGTGACCATCCTGTTCAAACGGCTTAAGCAACCGCTGGTGCTGGGCTATCTGGTCGCCGGATTTCTGGTGGGACCTCATATGCCCTACACCATGTCGGTTTCTGATACTCACAGTATCGAGACTTGGGCGGAGATTGGCGTGATCTTCACCCTCTTCTCTCTCGGACTCGACTTCTCTTTTAAGAAAATTCTGAAAATGGGGGCGGCACCTGTCATTGCTACCATCACCATCGTGTTTTCCATGATGCTCTTGGGGGTGATGACGGGGAATGTCTTCGGATGGTCGAAGATGAATTGCATCTTCCTTGGTGGTATGCTTGCCATGAGTTCTACCACTATTATTTATAAGGCTTTTGATGACTTGGGACTGCGACAGCAGAATTTTGCCGGGCTCGTCATGAGTGTGCTTATACTTGAAGATGTGCTGGCCATCGTGATGATGGTGATGCTTTCTGCACTGGCTCAGGGTAGTGGGGGCGGAGGTATGATGATGCAGAGCATACTTACCATCATTTTTTTCCTTGTTCTGTGGTTTGTCGTAGGCATCTTCCTCATACCGATGTTCCTCCGCTCGGTGAGGAGAATTATTAATGGTGAGACATTGCTGGTGGTGTCTATCGGTCTTTGTTGTCTCATGGCGGTTGTCTCCACCATGGCTGGGTTTAGCAGTGCGTTTGGAGCTTTTGTCATGGGATCCATTCTTGCAGAGACCGTAGAGGCTGACAAAATCATCAAACTTGTCGAACCGGTAAAAAACCTCTTTGGGGCTATCTTCTTCGTGTCGGTAGGTATGCTCGTCAGACCCGACATCTTGGTAGGCTATGCAGAGGAGATCGGGGTTATCGTGTTGGTTATCCTTGCCGGACAGGCCATCCTCGGCACCATGGGGTTTCTTTTCAGCGGACAGTCTTTGAAGTCGGCCATGCGATGTGGATTCTCCATGGCGCAAATCGGTGAGTTCTCCTTTATCATCGCCTCATTGGGAAATTCACTTGGCGTGATCGATCGTTTCATGTATCCTGTGGTTGTAGCAGTGTCGGTGATCACTACCTTCCTCACACCCTATATGATGAAGGCTGCTGTACCTTGTTATGGGTTGCTGGAGCGTCATTTGCCGATGACATGGATACGGCGACTCAATCATCTCACCATGAGTCATCCTACCACACACAACGACACAGGCAAATGGAAACGCCTGCTCACTCATATGGCGGTGATCATTGTTGTCTATTCCATCCTCTCTGCTGCGGCAATATGGTTGATGTTGCAGCTTGTGCGTCCTTTCCTGCTAAGATTACTTCCTGCTTTTTGGGCCAATCTCTTGTGTGGCGTGCTGACAGTTCTCTTCATCTCACCCTTCCTCAGGGCCATCATCATGAAGAAAAACCATAGCGAGGAGTTCAAATCACTGTGGGTGGAGAACCGGCTCAACAGGTTGCCATTGGTATTTACGATCCTTGTGAGGGTGGTCATTGCCATGGCGTTTGTCTTCTATGTGTGCAACCATCTCTCCGGCTTTTCCGATGCGGTGGTCATCAGTATGGCGTTGGCAGCGGTCATCTTGATGGTTCTCTCGCGTCGTCTGAAAAGTCGCAGCATCCGTCTGGAGCGTTTGTTTATCATGAATCTTCGCTCCCGGGACATCGAGGCGCAGGTATCGGGCCGGCGAAAACCGCTTTTTGAGGGCCGCTTGCTCGACCGTGACATACATATTGCAGATTTCGATGTGCCTGCTGACTCCGCTTGGTCGGGAAAGACACTCCGGCAACTGGCCCTCGGTCATCAGTATGGCGTACATGTGAGTAGTATTTTGAGGGCTTCCCGCAGAATCAACATTCCTGAGGGTGATGATGTCATCTTCCCTGGTGACCGACTGCAGGTGATCGGAAGCGATAACCAGTTGGCTGCTTTTGGAAAGGCTCTTGCCAGCCAGGTCTATGAGGAGGATTATGATTTGGAGAAGAGGGAGATGAAACTCCGCCGTATGGTCATCGGGGGTGATAGTGAGTTCTTGGGAAAGACCTTAATGGAGAGTGCGCTAAGACACCGTTACAACTGCATGGTCGTGGGGATTGAGGAAGGTATGGAGAATTTGTCGCTTGTCAGCCCCTCATATCGTTTTCAGAAAGGTGATATCTTGTGGGTCGTAGGAGAAGAGGACGATCTCAACAGGTTGATCCGTTGACCATCTTTCTGGAAGGGAATAACTTGATGGAATAATCATATCGATGCAATGCCGTGAGGATCAATACCACCGCACGGCATTACTGTATCCGCTTCTCTTGTCATACTTCAGGGCATCAGTGAGTGTAGAGGCGTTGCATCTGAAGGTGAAGTTGTAACTGGTATATGGTGCCAGGACGACAGTGCACGACATATTGAAACAGTGGAGGTCACGGGAGAGTGAAGCCGTGGTCATGGATAACTTGCGGGCATCAAAATCATAGCCTGATGAGAAACCGATGTTCCATCCGTCACTCAGACGGATATTGCCACTCATGTTGAGGGTCTGAGAGAATTTGTAGGGATAGCGCATCCGCTTGGTGTTGAATTTTCCTGAGGTATTCTCACGCATGTTGATGCCATAACCGATTGTGAGTGACCATGGCATGTTGAAACTCATATAACCGTCGGCATCGGTTTCTGCCTTGCCGCTTTTTTTCTTTGCACCATGCTGACCGCGGGCCATGTCATCGTCAATATTCGATTCCAGTTCAAGATCGATGTCTTCATCTTCACGATCTCTACTTTTATCCTCTTCTTCATCTTCATCGCTACCACCCCCAAACCATTTCTTAAACTTTTCTGGTGTCAGCGTGAATGAGAAATTCTGCGTCATACCTTGGAAACGCCCAAAACGCCCATAACTCCATTCTGTACGGTTGCCGATATATGGCTTGCCTTTTTCATCCAGTTCATAGGCGTAGGTGGAAAATACCGCGTTCATATTGAAGGTGTAATGCTTCCACCATTTCAGACGGATACGCATGGTCAGGTCACTCCACTGGTGTTCCTTCGCAGCCATGTTGTACGACATGTTGAACCCCAGTTCGTCGAAAATGCTGACTTTTTTAAGAGAGTCATCAGCTGTGCGGACTTTCATTTCCACATTGTTCGAAAGATCCAGTTCTATACGTCCGCTCTTTCCCTTTCCTGGCGGACTATACTGGCTGGAAGAGTAATAGGCATATTCCACCAGTGACACGTTGCCGTCGGGGTCTGTTTTCATGTATGTGTCGTAATAGCCATAGCGGCTGGAACTAAAGTCTGGACTGAAATTAAGTCTTACGTTGGGCGTGAGCACGTGTCGGATTTGGTCGATCTTGTTTCCGAAGAGCTTACGGTTGGGAATCCAAAAACCATATATTTTTGTGTTGAATCCTAAGCTGACGTTCCAACTGTATAGGTTGTGGAAACCATAGGTGGTATCGGCCACCTCAGCTTGACGGGCAACATCCCATGAACGGCTGATCTTGGTGAATGTCATCACATCCCTTAAATTTAATGATGGGTTGACATTGACGTATTTGAATATCATGAAATTGCTGCTGATAGGAATCGAATGTTCGATACCGTTCCTCCAGTCCTTGATCAGGTTGGAGTGCAGCAGTTTGTCCTCTTTGGTTTTGATGGAGTTGCCCATGCGCATATCGTATTGCAACGATATTTTCTCATACCATTTCTCCTCACCTGCCGCTTTCTTCCGCTTAAAGGGGTAAAAACGGCTCACCGTGACGTTCAGGTTGGGCAAATCCATGGTCACAGTGGTATCAATCATATTTTGAGATAGATAGGTACCGAGGTTGATGGTCATGTTGAGACTCGAGAAGTTGACACTGTAGTTCACTGACGAGGTGCGTGTGCTCTGGGTGAGCCGTTGGGGGTTGTACATGCCCGTCAAGTTGTTTTGCTCATATTTCGATGAAGCAAAGTTGACTTTTGCTGATAAGGTGGAGAAGGGATTGGCTTTAGGGTCTTTGCTGTGGTTCCACAACAGTTTGAAACTCTCTTCACGGTTGAAATCAGGCATGCCTTTGTCGCCACTCTTGCTGTCTTGGTAACTGAGCAGAAAACTTCCGTTGTAACGGTAACGTTTCCTATAGTTGCTGGTGGCGGTGACACCCCAGGAACCTTTGGTATAGATCTCACCAAGAAGTTTCAGGTCCATACGGTCACTGATGGCAAAGTAATAACCGCCGTCGCGCAAGTAGAAACCACGGCTGCTCTCATCACCATAGGTAGGCATGATGAAACCGCTGGAATAATTTTTGGTGAAGGGGAAGTAGGCATAGGGGATAGCCAGAGGCAACGGAACGTCGGCCACCACGAGCCATGCCGAACCGGCAAAGACATCCTTTCCTGGCCGCACCTTCGCCTTTGAGAGTGCAATGTAGAAGTCAGGGTGCTCCTCGTCGCAGGTCGTGTATTGGCCGTGCTCCAAGTAGAGGGTGCCGTCGGCGGCGCGCTTGGCATGCTGACTTCGGATAAAACCATCCTCCTGCTCTGTGTAGGAGTTGTCGATAAAACCTTTCTTGCTCTTGAAGTTGAAGAAGATGGAGTCGCTTTCATACTGGTCACTGCCCATCTTGAACACAGGAGTGCCGCGTTTACCTTTTGCCTCGGTGCTGTCGGTCACACCTTCGGCACTCACCACGTTCTTGTCGAGGTTCATATGCACATGCTCACTCTTGAGATTCATGTCCTCATAATCCACATTCGACTGGCCGTAGAGGTAGGCTTCTTTCGTGAGGGCGTTGTAGACAAGAGAATCGTTGGCAGTAAACTTCACAGGGGAGTTGATGCCGTTGGGCTTCGCACGGTTGAGGGAGTCAAGAAGCAAAGAGTCGTCAATGGCTTTGTTGTAATGCCAGATGGCGAGCGCGAGGGAGTCCATCGATAAGGTGTCGACATCAGAGTTGGACGTGAGGATACTGTCGCTTGCTATGGTGGCAGTACTGTCGGTGAAGGCGATGACTGTGCTGTCTTTCGTTGTGATGAGAGTAGTGTCGCCTGCCTCGGTAATGGTGGTGTCGCCAGTTTCGGTAATGGTAGTGTCGCCTGCCGAAATGAGATGTGATGGCATCCTTTGGGTGGCAGATATGCTGGAATGAGAGGTGGTTGATGCTGTTGTATATCGTTTGCTGACATACATAGGTGTCATAGCCATCACCATGATGACGGCTGTCAACAACAATAGTATCATTATTTTCACTCTCATGAAAGTGCAAAATTACGTAATTATTACCGAATAAACTCCCGATTTTCTATTTTTAACAACAAAAATTAAGAATCTGTGCCAATTTGCTGCTTTTTAGTTAATGATATAGTCAACTTGATATGACTATAAAACAGAGGGATGGTGGTTAGGGAAAGAAAAAATCTTACATTTTCCTTTTTTGACACAATGTTTTGTTATTTTCAGAACTAAATGAAATAATACTTCGTTGTAATCGTTATTCACATACCGAAAGGAATGTAAAAAGACTTTTTGATATGTTGAATGTTCGCCTGTGGCAGATACAAGATAGAAAATTCTGTTTTTTATTGTTGCTGAATCTTATTTCCAACTTAGCTGCATCATATGTCTATCGGGGTGTGGTTCCTGAGCTGTTGATGGTCTTTCTGTCTTTTTCCAGTGCGTGGATAGAATGGCTCATTGTCCGTCTTTGGCGAAAACGATGGATGTCAGTGGCTTTCATGGCTTTTTTCGTCGCTCTTCATGAGTTCTTGATGATGGTCGATTATTTTCTGATGTTCGAGTTTCAGAAAATTATCAACCAGGATGTGATCGATATTGTGGCTGTCACTAATTGGGGAGAGTCCTGTGGCTTTTTTGCCACCTATCTGCGTCCCCATATCATTGGGGTATGGATCGCTGTCATGGTGGCGCTCAATTATCTGTTATGGTGGTTGGCAAAATTAATTGCCAAATGCCGTATGAAAGAGTTTGCTGCCATTTGTGTAATGGCAGGCATCGGAGTGTGGCTGTTCATGCTGTGGAGTTTTGCCTTTTATAGAAAAGGAGAGGATATACCTCAGTATCATGCAGTCACGCGTACAGCCAATGCTTTTTATGTGCTAAAGCTGAATTTGTGTGGAATCAAGATGCTCAGGGATGTTGCGAGTCAGACGAAGGCTTG
>CADCQC010000269.1 GCA_902803455.1 uncultured Prevotellaceae bacterium | reverse complement strand
ACTTGATGCTTGGGCGCACCTTCTGCTCTGCTGATACCGCTGTTCTGCAAATGGTCGTACATGGTGCCGTTGGCTTGCAGGTCATCGTCATAGTCGCTCTTGGTCTTCACGTAGTCGTAGGTGTTTTGGTAGAAACCGCCAAAAGAGTTGTTGTCGTCTATCTGGTAGTTGAAGCCAAAGCGGCCCTCAAGGAATGGATTGTAAACCTTGTCCTTCTGCTTGTTGGTAATTACCCACAATGTGTCGGCAAAGACGGTCTGTTCAAACTCGCCCTTCTCCCACCGTTTGTTGTAGGCCCCAAAGAGATTTGTGAATAGTTCCAGGCTTCCTGTGCGGTAGGACAGGTTGACTCGTTCATTGTTGACATATCCATGTCCCTTGCGGCACCATGATGTCAGTTCCACTCCCAAGCCTTCGCCGGCGGCTCGTTTGGTGCGGATGATGATGACAGCATTGACTGATGCGTCATAGCGGGCACCTGGATTCTGGATCACCTCTACGTTTTTGATGTTATCCGACTGAACGTTCTTCAGTTCTTTTAAGTCTGTCAATTTACGGTTGTTCAAGTATATCAAAGGCACGCCTTTGCCCAAGATTTCAAAACTCTCACCTTTTTTCGAGAGCATCGGTACACGCGAGAGCACATCCTCTGCTGTTCCCATCCGCTCCATCACCGTTCCCTCTACATTCATCACAAGGGCATTGCCTTTGAGTTGCACCTTTGGACGCTCACCTGTCACCACCATGCCGTTGATGGTGTGTGTGTCCGGCTGCATCCTTATCTTTCCTGCATCCATGTTGTTGCAGTGCCTATAAACGGTTTTATAGCCGACGAAGGAGATGCGTACAAGTACGCTCTTCTGTTCACAGGGGATGACAAAGAGGCCACTCTCGTTGGTCACGCCTCCAGTCAACAATGTGGAATCCTGAGGTGAGAGCAGGGCTATGTTGGCGTAAGCCATGGGAAGTCCTGCCTCATCGATGACGATGCCTTTGTATCGGATGTCGGTCTTCTGCACACACTCTACGATGATTTCCGTTCCATCCACAGACATATGGATGGGATAAAAGCTTATCATCTGCCGGATGGCGTCAGGGACAGTCTTGCGGTGAACGGAGGTGGTGATGCGGAAGTCTTCCAACTCATTGTAGAGGAAGTTGATTTCGTAGTCTTTGGATTCGTTGTTCAACTGCCTCAGGGCGTCGCTGAGTGAGATGTTGTCATATTCTCTGGTAATGCGCTGGGCATGTATCGAGACAAAGGCGCATAGGAAAAAATGTATCAACAGTATTCTTCTCATAACCTATTCTACGATGATTTTGGTTGATTGGTTTTCATCATCGCCTTCTTCAAGTCTTACTGTCAGGCTTTCGAAACGGTTCAACTTTTCTATGGCATGTTTGAGACCATCTTCCTGTTTCCACACGAAGTGGAAGCGCAGTTCGCGGGCTGATTCATTTTGGAACATGACCTCAGTATGATAGAAGGAGGCTATCTGGGGCAGCATCTCGCCAAGGCGCACATTGTCAAAGACAATGGGTTCCATGACGACATCCTGTGTGGGTGTGGTGGTCGTATCTGTTTGGGCGGAATCTTTTGCCAAAACCGAGGTGTGGTCGTTAGCCACAGGTTGTTCTGTTTTCACGGTTTGTGGTTTTGGGTCACTGTTCAATTGAATAAAGTGGATGGCGGCAAAGGCGATGCCCGATACGACCAACAAGCCGATGAAAGATGCGGCTTTCGGCTGGTTGAAAAGTGAAAAATGAGAAATAGATTTCACCCGATTGCCGATGGAATGATGATGTTGTTTCGTATAGTTCTTCTCATCGAAGTGTTTGGAAGCGAACATGCTCCACGCCTCTTCAATGTTACATTCCTGCTCTTGCAGCTCTTCATTTTTGAAGGCCCGTTTGGCGAATGCCATCTGCTCCACCAGTTCACGCATAGGGGTATCGTCGAGAACCTGTTGTAACTCTTCGTCACTCACCTGTTCTGGATGCTCCTGCAACTCCATCAGCCGTTCTATTCTTTGTCTTTCAGTCATCATCATGCTTTATTGTATTGTGTTAAAATATGCCCTGATTTGTTCTATCGATTCTCTCAGATGGGTGTGGACGGTCTGTCGGCTGATGCCCATCGTATCGGCCACCTCCTGGCAGGTCATTTCACGCAGGTAGCGCAGGCGGAAAATCTGTTGACTCATCGCAGGAAGCCGTTTTTCTACATACTGCATCAGTTCCGTCATACGCACTTGTTCACTGTCTGCCCTTGTAGGTTCTGTGGCTGTAGTGGAGAGCAAACGCACGAACCGCTCGCGTACCTTCTTCCGTTCAATCACGTTGCGGCACTGGTTTCGAACGCATGTCAACAGATAGGCTTCTGCCTTATCTTGTCGGAGCATGGTGTTGCTGGCCATCAAACGTGAAAAGACCTCGCTCACCACATCCTTGCTTTCATCCTCGTCGTAGAGGATGGATGCTGCCAGACAGTACATGCGCATATAGTGCTTCTTGAATAATATCTCGATGTCGTTTTTTGTCATGATGAATATTTGGCTAACGCCAGTCCCTTTTCAGGGTGCTTCGACGTCCTATTTATTGATAAGACAGTTCATGGGCGCAAAATGTAAAGTGAAAAAGCGTTTTTTTAGGTTTGGCGGGCTTTCTTGCCAATTTCTTATCGTGAGTAATTTTTACCTCGTTGTATACAATCCGTTACAAATCGAAGAAAAATGACTGTATTTTTTCATAAAAACAGGACACAATTTGTCGTTTTTTAAAAAATCATGTATATTTGCAATAGTTTGGTGTGATACTACTCTCTTTCTCTTTCCAGCACTCGTCAATAGCACATCTATAGACACCACAGCGTAACCGTTTCAAGAAACCAAAACGACCTACATCATCATCATGAAGACAAAAACTACCGTTAGAATCTTTTTTACACGAACGGCGATGTTGCTTACGCTGCTGTTCACGACCCTCTCTGCGTGGGCACAGACTCCTCGAGCAATGGTGGTATATTGCGACGAGAACAAAACCCTTTATTTCACAAACAGGGTTTTTGAAACGATAGAGGAGGTTCTCCCATACAACGAGGATCATACATCACGCTTGTACATCCCAGAAGGAAGCAGCGATCCTTTAGAGGTATCCTTTTATGTGATGGATAGAAATGTAACTGCAACTGGGAATAATAATCCAAATTGGATTACCGATGTGAATAATTTGGGTTATCATCCTACTACCCTGGTGTTTGAGTCCTCGTTTGCTAATGTGAGGCCCACTTCATGTGCTAGTTGGTTTCCAATTACTCTCACAGACATTCAAGGAATTGAAAATTTGAACACAAGCGAGGTGACGAATATGAGTTATATGTTTACAAGCTGCTCTGCCTTAACCAAAATTGACCTCAGTGGTTTCGACACAGCAAAAGTGACTGATATGAGTTTTATGTTCTCACGATGTTCCAACCTGATCAGCATCATCATTGGCGATGGATGGGATACCACATCGGTGACATCTTCTAATTACATGTTTTATAATTGCACTTCTATCATCGGCTATGATGGCACAACCTATAAACCTTACAACGAATGGAATAAGACAATGGCCCATGCTGATGCGGGTGGTTATATGTGCAAATATACCAACCCCCACGCGGTGTATTGTGCATCAAACCAGACACTCTATTTCACCATCCCAATAAGGCTATTGAATGCGGGAGGATCTTTCATTCCCGAAGACAGCGCCACCCCACAAACAATCACAGATGTCTGGAATGGCACGGATGTGACAGACACACAATATCCTGACTGGCAGGTCGATGAATACAGACAAAACATCAGCAAAGTGGTGTTTGAGAAGGCTTTTAAAATGGTCAGACCGAAAAGCACGGCTTGGTGGTTCAGTGGTTTCAGTAATACAGAAGAGATACGAGGAATGGAAAACCTGAACACCAGCGAGGTGACAGACATGGAAGAGATGTTTTTTAGGTGTAGTAAACTCACCTCCATCGACTTGAGCCATTTCGACACAAGAAACGTTATGAGTATGTACGTCATGTTCGACGGGTGTGGCCTTCTCACCACCCTCGACCTTGAAATGTTCAATACCTCAAAGGTGACCAATATGCAGTCCATGTTTTGGGATTGCTCAAATCTTGTCACCATTTTGATTGGCAATGGATGGGATACCTCGAAGGTGACACAAAGTGATGGCATGTTCCGTAATTGCACATCCATAGTGGGGCAGTTTGGCACCACCTACGACAGAAACAAGACGGACAAGAGTATGGCACATGCCCGCCCGGGTGGATATATGTGCAAGAGAAGCGCACCACTCACCCTCTCCGACAACAGCAGCAACACAGAGACGATAGCCAATGCGATAGCAGCAGCTGAAAAGTATAATGTGACGCTCCAGGGCCGAATGCTCTACACCGACGGCGACTGGAATACGTTGTGTCTGCCCTTCGACGTGGAAAGCTTCAATGGTACACCGCTCGAAGGATTCACGGTGAAGGAAATCGACATGGAAACCGAAAACAACGGGCACAAGACCGGTTACGTCAGCGGCACACTCTACCTGAATTTCAAGGATGCCACAAGCATAAAGGCTGGCAAACCCTATTTGATGAAAAAACTCGCCATGAAGGATGGTGCCACCACACCCTCTTATACCGCCACGGGCGGCACGGATGCATGGAATAATAATGATTCAAGATTCCGGTACCCTTATCTGATTGACGGCTATACGGATAACCGCTGGCGAACGAATTTTACGGGTAGGCCTGTCTATTGCGAGTTCAATGCCGATGCTCCCGTCCACGTGTCAGGTTACAAACTGACAACAAGCAATGTAAATACCGGCTTTGATCCGACTGTGTGGACATTACAGGCAAAGGAGAATGTGAATGACGCATGGACGATTATCGACAGCCGCAATGCGAACATAAACAGCAGAGACGCACTGCCTAATGGACGCACAACGCCGAAGAGCTACACCATACAGAAGTCGGGCAATTATCGGTTCTTCCGTTTTGAGGTGACTAAGGTCGGCAGTGGCAGCAACCAGATGTGCCTCTCAGAACTGACCATGCTGGCATTCTATCCCGATGATGCAGCATCTATTGAAACCCCGACTTTTATGAATGTGTTCTTTGATGGCACCGAGCCGACTACCATCACCAGCGAGGACGGAGCAGTGAGCTTCACAGGCATTTATAATCCTTTCAGCATTGGCAATGAGGGAGACAACACCATCCTCTTTATGGGGGCTGATAATACCCTCTACTATCCCAATGCTGCAATGAACATTAATTCATTCCATGCCTACTTCCAATTGAACAACGGCATTGTGTGTGGCAATCCAAGTCAGGGAGTCAGCGGCATCAATGCTTTTGTGCTGAATTTCAGAGATGAGACGACGGGCATTGTTGATGTAAATTTAAAAACTGCCTCCAATGAGGCTGGGATTTCAAATTCCTTCCAACAAGGATGGTTCACGCTCGATGGAAGGAAACTCTCAGATAAGCCTACAACCAAGGGCATCTACGTCAATAACGGTAAAAAGGTGATCATCAAATAAATGGAGGTGAGGACAATGAAAAAGACATACCAACAGCCCGATATCTGGGTGGAAGAATTGGAAATGGACTGTCATGTGCTGGCAGAAAGCCCAATCTTTACCAAAAAAGAATTGACCAGAGTGGTTGGCTATGATGAATTCAGCGCCAACATCGGTATCAGATACGGTGGCGGTGGCACCGGTCCTGCCAGAGCTGAAGAAATCGTCATCTGGGATGATGACGGAGATGACGCCTCAAGTTGGGACAATTTATAAGAAACTGATGAATACCAAGGTCATCCTTGGGTGACGCACCAGGCATGCCATCATGGCGTGTCTTCATAACCATATCTGTCAAGCACACTTTTCCATGGCGATGGGAGAGATGAGATGTCATCCGTGGAGAGGATGT
>CADCQC010000268.1 GCA_902803455.1 uncultured Prevotellaceae bacterium | reverse complement strand
TACAATATTTAATTTTGCAGTCAGAAACTTAAAAACAAAAAAACAGATTATGTTAGGCAACTTTACATTCCACAATCCCACGAAATTGCACTTCGGTGAGGAAGCATTGAGCAAACTGAGTGAAGAACTGAAAAACTACGGACCGAAGGTGATGCTCTGCTATGGCGGAGGCAGCATCAAGCGCAACGGTATCTACGACCAGGTGCTGGCAGAGTTGAAGAAAGCCGGTAGCGAGGTGGTGGAGTTGGCAGGTGTGATGCCTAATCCTACCATCGAGAAGGTACTGGAAGGAGCCCATATGGCCCGCCGTGAGGAGGTAGACTTTATTCTCGGCGTAGGTGGCGGTTCTACGATTGACTACTGTAAGGCAGTAGCTGGATGTGCTTGGTACGACGGTGATCCCTGGGAGTACTACTTCAAGAACTGGCAGCCGATGACATGCCGCTGGATTCCTGTAGGTTGTGTGCTGACAATGGCAGGCACAGGCTCCGAGATGGATAGTTGCTCGGTCATCTCCAGTCATTCGGAGAACCGTAAGATGTTCTACAACTTCCGCAATCCCGACTTCGCTATCCTCAACCCACGCTTTACGTTCACCGTACCCCAATATCAGATGGTGGCAGGCATATACGACATCATGAGCCACATTCTGGAACAATATCTCTCAGGCACCGATGACAACACCAGCGACTACATCGCAGAAGGACTGATGCGCTCGCTTATCGTCAGTTCACGCAAAGCACTTGTGAATCCAGAGGATTACGAGGCGCGCTCAAACATCATGTGGACAGCGACATGGGCACTGAACACGCTCATTGACCGAGGCAAGGCCACCGACTGGATGGTTCACATGCTGGGTCAGGCTGTAGCCGCCTTCACCGATGCCACCCACGGCCATACACTTGCCGCAGTCAGCGGAGCCTACTATCGATTACTCATCAGCCAATCCCCTGATGCCGTTCAAAAATTCAAACGACTTGCCATGAACGTATGGGACGTGACAACCGACGGCAAGAGCGATGAGCAGGTGGCCATGGAAGGTTTGGAGACGATGGAACAATGGATGCGCGAGTTGGGTCTTGCCATGAACATTACCGACTGCGGTGCCAAGCCAGAACTCATCGAAGGTATGGCAGATGCCTGCCCCATCTGTCAGGGCGGCTATTACATCCTTCATCGTGATGAGGTGGTGCAGGTGTTGAAGGATAGCCTTTAAAGAGGCAACTACACCCGTATACCCACACCCAGTATATGCAAGTGCACAACGGAAAAGAAACCGACTATAAAAAAGATAAAAGATAAAAAAGTAAATATGAAACAGATTCTTTCCTTATTGGCAGCGATGCTGTTCTGCTGCTGTTCGTCCGACATCGAGGTGATGGCAGAGGTGCCTACCAATATAGGCAAAACGTTGGTGGTGTATTACAGTTACACCGGTAATTGCCGTGCGATCGTGAGCACGCTAACCAATCAGATTCAGGCCGACGTATTGGAGATACAGCCCGCCGAGAAGGGACTGAAATACGATGCCAACGGCTATGCCCTCGGCACACAGTTGCTGAATGCCATCAAGGCCAATCCCAACGATGCCAGCAGCTATCCCGCCATCGACCCAGTGACGACATCACTCAGTGACTACCAGAATATCATCATTGTCACCCCACTATGGTGGAGTCAGATGGCAGCCATCATGCAGACCTACCTGTTTCAGAGCGCTTCGAAGATGGCAGGAAAGCATGTAGGCCTGATTGTGTCAAGTCATTCGAGTGGCATCAGCGGTGTGGTGAGCGATGCCAAACGTTTGCTGCCCGACGTGACATGGATGGGCGACGCATTGTGGATCAACGCCAGCAACCATGCCAACCGAGCCACGCTGATAGAGAATTGGTTGAAAACTCAGAATTTCGCTAAAGGACAAACGACCATGAATAAAATGAATATCACCATCGGCGGACAGACGCAGCGTGTGACACTCGAAGATAATGCCGCCACAAAGTCATTAGTAGAAAAGCTGCAACAAGCCCCCATCACAGTGACGCTCAACAGCAGCAACGGCTTTGAGATATGGGGTGCATTAGGTTTTTCATTGCCAACGAGCGATCAGCAGATCACAGCCCAGCCTGGCGACGTCATCCTCTATAACGGCAGCAACATCTGTCTGTTCTACGGTTCAAACTCATGGAGTTACACCCGTCTGGGCAAGATTGACGGATTGTCGGAGAGTGATCTACGCACGTTTCTGAAAGCAGGCGAGAGCAACATCAGTGTCACACTGTCACTTACATCAGGAACGACAGCCATTCAGTCTGCACGCAGCACTTCTGATAAAGACACCTACTACTCGCTGAATGGGCAGAAAGTGACGAATCCATCCCATGGTGTATATATCAAAAATGGGAAAAAGGTCAGATTATGAAAAAAAGAGCGAGACTAAATATCACCCTTATGAAGAAATCAATCATTATGTTGGCGGCACTTTTCGTGATGTCGCTGCAAATAAAAGGACAAAATATGGTATTAACAAAAACACAGCAAGCACTTGTGCCCATCGCGGCCAACGAGGCAAAAGGAAACATCAAGGAGCTGAAAGCCTCCTTAAACGAAGGTTTTGATCAAGGGCTGACCGTGAGCGAGGCAAAAGAAGCACTGTCACAACTCTATGCCTACACAGGCTTTCCCCGTTCGCTGAATGCATTAGGTGCGTTGCAGCAGGTCATCAAGGAACGTCATGAGGCAGGTTTACGTGTGGAAGAAGGCCGTGAAGCAGACCCACTGCCCAAAGACTATGATGCACTGAAACAAGGAACAGAAGTGCAGACCCAACTTGTGGGCGGTCA
Source organism: uncultured Prevotellaceae bacterium (assembly GCA_902803455.1). Taxonomy (GTDB): domain Bacteria; phylum Bacteroidota; class Bacteroidia; order Bacteroidales; family Bacteroidaceae; genus Prevotella. The sequence goes on along the minus strand of CADCQC010000268.1, from coordinate 4,225 downwards.
TCCATTCACCTATACTTTCGCCCCACAGTCCGACTACTATCTGAAGGCCCATCTCTTTGGCGACATCTTTGCCAGAAACAACCTGTCGTTTGCAGACCGTGAAGTGGTGACGGTGAGCGCCATCTCAGCATTACCTGGTTGTGAGCCACAACTGCAGGCCCATGTATCCGGAGCGAGAAACATGGGTGTGAGTGACGAAGCACTCAAAGAGATGCCCGGACTATTGGAGACCAAGATTGGGTCTGCAGAAGCCGAGCGACTTCGTGGTGCGCTGGCTGCTGTTCTCGGCGACGGTTATCAGACCGGCCATACAGCCGGTTCAGCATTCCCTTCAGCCACCGATCCACAATTCTCTGTTTGGCCGAAGGGTGAGCCCAATCCATACGGCAAATATTTCACAGGTAAGAGTTTTCTTGCAGACGTAGGCGGCGGCGTGATGAACGTCACCTTCGAGCCCCGCTGCCGCAACAACTGGCATATCCACCACAAACAGGTGCAGGTATTGATCTGCGTAGCAGGTCGCGGCTGGTATCAGGAATGGGGTAAGGAAGCTATCGAGATGACCCCCGGCACCATTATTGCCATTCCAGCGGAAGCGAAGCACTGGCACGGCGCCGCCAAAGACTCGTGGTTCCAGCACCTGACCTATCATAAGGATGTGCAAGAAGGCGCCTCAAATGAGTGGCTGGAGCCGGTCGCTGATGAGGAGTATGAAAAAGTGAAATAAATAAGAAGAGCAATCGCCCGGCTGCCTGCCGCAGCCGGGCGAAGATGGGAAATGGCGTGTCGGCTAAGCCGACACATACGGAGAAAGGAACAACAGAGGGGAAAAAGAAAGGGAACTAAAAGAGGGGAAAGAGAAAGGAGCTAAAGGAGGGAAAAGAGAAGGCTAACAGAAATAAAAAGAGGCAAAGCTGTTTAGATATGCAGGAAAATGTGTAACTTTACCGCATCATATTCAAACTGAATAGAACTATGCGTAAGACCACCCTTCTTGCAATGCTGACATGCTATGCCGTGTTTGCTTTTTCACAACGTACTCCCACGATGGGATGGAGTTCATGGAACACTTTTGCCCTCAACATCAACGAAGACCTCATCAAAGGTCAGGCTGATGCCATGCACCAAAACGGTTTGCAACAGGCAGGCTATCTCTATGTGAACATCGACGACGGCTATTGGAACGGCCGCGGCGAGGACGGGCATCTGCGCCTGAACACCCAACGGTTTCCCAACGGCATGCGCCCGTTGGTGGACTATATTCATAAACTCGGTCTGAAAGCCGGTATCTATTCCGATGCCGGTGACAACACCTGTGGCAGTGAAAACCGTCACCCATGGGGCATGGGCGTGGGTTTTGCAGGCCACGAGGAGCAAGACTGCAAGCTCTACTTTGTTGACTGGGACTTCGACTTCATCAAAGTAGATTACTGTGGCGGCCATCATATGCACCTTGATGAGCGCGAGCAGTATACCAAAATCTCAAATGCTATCAAAAACTGCGGCAAGAAGGACATTGTCTTTAATATGTGCCGCTGGGCATTCCCCGGCACATGGGGCGCCGATGTCTGCGACAGTTGGCGAACCACCGGCGACATTTTCGATGCATGGAGAAGCGTGCGAGGCATCTTGGCAGAGAACCTCTATCTCAGCGCCTTCTGTCGCGACGGCCACTACAACGACATGGACATGCTTGAGGTAGGACGGTCGATGTCTCAGGTGGAAGACGAGACCCACTTCGGCATGTGGTGCATCATGTGCTCTCCCCTTCTCATCGGTTGCGACACCCGCAACATCCGTCCCGAGTCACTGAAACTGCTCTGCAACCGCGACCTTATCGCCCTGAACCAAGATCCGTTGCATCTGCAGGCCTATGTGGCAGAGAAACAAGGCGAATGCTTCATTCTGGTGAAGGATATCAAGAAGCGGCAAGGCAAGGTGCGCGCCGTGGCTATTTATAACCCCAGTGATAAGGAGCAGACCGTGACGCTCCATCCGGCCACGCTCGATCTCGGCGGTGCCGTGCAGTACTACGACTGCTTTGCCCAGCTTGACTATCTCTATGACATGAATCCCATCCCCCTGAAGATTCCAGCCCACGGCACAAAGATCTTCCGTGTGAAAGGCCAGAAGCGTCTGGAGCGCAAGGTCTATGAAGCCGAGACCGCCTTATTGCCCGCCTATCAAGAGTTGCGCAACAATCAAGAAGTGAAGTCAGGAATCTTCACCGACATGTCGGCAGCCAGTGGTGGCTACAGAGCCGGATGGCTTGGTGGCCGCAAAGGCAACGACATCCAATGGAATGAAGTGTATGTAAAGAAAGCCGGTACACGCCGCATGACCATCACCTACTTCAGCGGCGAAGAACGCACCATGGATCTCACGGTCAACGGCCAGCACGTCACCACCCTGAAAGCCAATTCGGGTGGTTGGGATCAACCAGGCACCATCTCCATCGATGTGAATCTCAAGAAAGGGCGCAACAGCATCTGTCTCAGCAATGATCGTGAATGGATGCCCGATATCGACAAGATGGTAATAGAGAAAGTCAATTAAAAACACACGATATCAGAATCATTATGATGAAGAAAAGCAATCAGATTACATTATTATTGGCTGCATTTCTGCTTGCAGCCACAGCATCCTTTGCCCAAGAAGAGAATGGTTTTACGCAATTCAATGTGGTGAAGGAATTCAATGACAACGGATTTCAGTGGTTCCGCGACGCACAGCTATTGGCTGCTGGAGACAACGTGAAGAGCAACGCCATGACCATCGGTTGGGGAGCTATCGGCACGCTCTGGCAGAAGCCCGCATTGACCGTCTATGTCGCCGAGAAGCGCTACACCAAGGAATTTATGGATAAAGCGGAATATTTCACCGTGATGTCGTTTGACGTTGAGCACAGCAAGGTCTTGAACTACATGGGTACGAAGAGCGGTCGTGATGGCGACAAAGCCCAAGCCCTTGGGCTTCATACTGCCTATACCGCCAATGGCACCCCGTACTATCTTGAAGCCACCATGGTGATCGAATGCAAACTGATGTATGCCGCCCCCTTTGAGCCTAATGGATTCAAGAGTGACGTACCCCGAAACATGTACAGCCGATTCCCAGCCGGCATCCACTCGATGTATATCGGTGAGGTTGTCAACGCCTGGAAGAAATAAGCCCTCAAAGCCTCAAAGCGCAATGATAAGGGGGAAAAGAATATTTTCACATCAATGTTCATAAGAAAACATGCAGGGAATGAATCATAGGATAAGAAAGATTACTTTGTCACTGGTGCTTTTAGCGTCATCAACGATCGTTTTCTCACAACCACAGTTGCACGACCTCGATATTTGCGTGGAATTGTATAAAAATGGTGATGCCCGCATCACCGAGACGCGCAAAATGACCATAGACAGTGAAGGAACGGAATGCTATATCGGACTGAGCAACATGAGTCCCAGCACCGTCAAAGATCTTACCGTGAGCGATGAGGCCATTGGCCAATACCAAAACATCGGAGAATGGGAGATCAACCGCAGCCGTAAGGAAAAAGCCGGCCGTTGCGGCATTGTGGAGAAAGGCGACGGAGATTACGAACTCTGTTGGGGTATCGGTGACAGTGGTCAACGCACCTACATCACCAGCTACACCATCACAGGACTGGTGCGCGGTTACCCAGATGCAGATGCCCTTCGGCATGTGTTTCTTGATGAAGACGTCAAGCCCAAGCCAGAACATGCCAAGGTGACGATTGTCGGTGCCGACAGCACGCTGGTGTTCACGCCAGACACCTGTGGCATTTGGGGGTTCCGTTTTATGGGCGACCTTGGGTTTGAGAACGGCACGATGGTAGCAGTGACGACAGAGCCGATGAACTCAGAGTCAGCCCTCTATATCATGGCCAAATTTCCCAAAGGGATGTTGGAGCCCACCATCCAGATAACCGATGACACCTTTGAGCACAAGCAACAACAAGCCCTTGAAGGCAGTGATTATTTTGATGTGGTGATAGAAAAGGATAACGAAGACTCGATAAACGTTCCTCGCGCGATGGGTATTTTGGGTGGAGGAATAGCCGGTTTGGGTGGTTTGGCCATCCTCTATTTTTTAGGGCGCCCACGTTATATCCGAAAGAAGCATGAGAAATGGGCAAAAACAGTGGACTATTTCAAGTCTATTCCACTGGAAGGCAACCTCCAGCAGGCCAATGACATGCTGAACGCTTTTAATT